>JAGPFT010000253.1 GCA_018056405.1 Anaerolineae bacterium | reverse complement strand
GCATTGCTCAGCGCGCCCCGTCGGCGGCGCGGCCTCTCGCCCTGGGCATTCTGGACGCTCGCCCTGATCGCCATAGGGCTGCTGGCCGCCGGCCTGGCCCTGCTCTACCTCGATACGCAGGAAGATGGCGACGCACCCCTTCCCCCACTGACACCCCAGCGCCCCACCCTACCCGCTGCCACTCAGGTAGGGGGCTATATCTCACCGACACCGGTCGGCGGCGTGCTGCGCACGCTGCCCCCGCGCGAGACCTTCCCGCCTACCTGGACGCCAACCGCCACCTGGACCCCCTCACCGACTCCCCTGCCGTCGCCCACGCCGCCACCGCTGTCTGACTATACGATGCTGGTGTCGGCGCTGCGCGGCGGACGCGGCTGGGCGCTGCACACGCTGACCGCTGACGGTTCCGACGAAAGAGTGCTGACCTTCACGCTGCCGCCCGGCACCAGCGCCGCCTTGAGTCTGGTGGAAGTCTACGACGCAGCCTATTCACCGGACGGAAGGCAAATCGCCTTCACAGCCCATCTGTCCCAGTCGCGGCTGGAAGGCGAGACCCTGGTCAGCGACGAGTTCGAGGATTTATTCGTCGCGCCGTCCAGCGGGGGCACCATGCGCCGCCTGACGACGTTCGCCGCGCCTCGTGTGGCGGACGCCGCCTGGTCGCCCGACGGGCAGACCATCGCTTGCGCAGCCAACGCGGACGGCACTTTCGACATTTTCCTTGTCTCCGTCGAAACAGGCAGCGTCGAGACGCTGACTCCTGGCCAGTCCGAAGACCGCGAGCCAGCCTGGTCTCCTGACGGCCAGTGGATCGCCTTCACCTCCGACCGCAGCGGCCCCGGCGCAACCGAGGTCTGGCGCGTGACTGTGGACAATGGCGCACTCAAGCAACTTACGGACAACATCAACAGCAGTTTCTCAGCGGCCTGGTCACCCGACGGGTCTGCGATTGTGTTTCTTTCCGACCGACGCGGAGCCACCGATCTTTACCTCATGACAGCCAACGGCGACGGCGAGCGCAGCCTGCTGGTCGCTGACGTGCGCGCTGAGGAGCGCGATCCGGCGTGGTCACTGGATGGCCGCTGGATCGCGTTTAGTTCCAACCGCGAACGCTCGCTATTCGATCTGTATGTCGTCCGGCCAGACGGAACTGAGCTTCAGCGCATCCTCGCCGGCGACGGCGACACACGCTATGTAGCGTGGCACCCAGGAAACCAGTGAAGGCGATGGCACACAGGGGGGCATTATGAGCGGGCAGGAACCCGATTCTCAGCTTGACGATCTTTTGCGGCAGGGCATTGACGAGGCGCGCGCAGGCAACAAAGCCGTCGCGCGCGCCTTGTTCGAACAGGTCGTTACCCTTGACCCGAAGCACGAAAAGGGCTGGTTCTGGCTGGCCGCGGTGACTGACGATCTGCACGAGAAGCGCACCTGTCTGAACAACGTCATCATCATCAATCCCGACAATACGCGCGCCCAGAACCTGCTGGCCCGCCTGGAAGGTGCGCCACCCGAATCGGCAGCGCCCGTCGAGCAGTCCCATTCCGGCACGGGACGCGGACGCCGCAATCTGGTGATCGGCGCGGGTGTGTTAGTCGCGCTGCTCCTGGCGATCGCGCTGGTGATCGCGCTGGGCGGGGACGGCGACAAGTCACAGCCAGCGTCCGGGACGGCCAGTGGCGCGCTCGCCGGCCTGGAGCCGACAGAGAACGACGGCTCGCCCGTTCCTGGAGCGACACCGCTCTCCACAGCCACGACTCAACCGACTCGCACCTTTACGCCCCCGCCTCCCACCTGGACGCCAGTGCCCAGCAAGACCCCTGTCCCGGAGATACCGCCGACTCTCTTCCCGCCGCCGCCCGCCGCCTTGACCGGTCATATTCTCATGCGCTCCGGGCAGACGCCGGGCGATCCCAACAACCAGCCGATTGTCCTGATCAGGCCGGACGGCAGCGACCCGCGCACGCTCACTGCCCCCAATACGCGCGGGCACGCGCCTGTTCTATCGCCGGACGGCAGCCAGTACGCCTACATCCGCTACACGCCGGGCACACGCGAGTTCCTCCTGCAGATTGACAACCTGCAAGGCACCGACCCTCGCCTGGCGAGCAGCTATTGGACGGGTAACCCCGCCCTGCAGAAACAGGAATCGCCCGCCTGGTCGCCCGATGGGCAGTGGATCGCCTTCACGGCGCAGGGGCTGGGCGCAGCAACAACCGACCTTTTCCGCGTAGCCATCGTAGACCGCCAGGGCGACCCGGCCCAGTTGGAGCGCCTGACCAATGACAATGCCGGCGAAAGCTGGCCGGCCTATTCGCCCGATGGGACGCGCATTGTCTACGCCGCCGACCTGAGCCTGATAGCTCCGGGCGGGGCGACCGATCTGCGCATCCTCGACCTGACCACCCGGCAGATCGTCACCCTGACCACCAACGGGGCAGCTCTCATCGAGGCTGCCCCGGACTGGTCGCCCGATGGCGAGACCATCATCTTCCAGGCCGTCGTTGCCGGGAGCAACACCGCCGACATCTACCGCATCCCGGCGGCGGGTGGCGCTGCGGAACCGCTCATCACCTCCGACGCCGACGACATCCAGCCGCGCTTCTCACCGGATGGGCGTTTCGTCGTCTTCTCTTCCAACCGCACCGGCAACTGGGATGTGTTCATCTACGAGATGGAGACCGAGGCGCTCTACCAGGTCACCTACGCGCCGCATACCGACGTGGCCAACGACTGGGGCCGTTAGGCGCGCAGACATGATACAATGAGGGTGACAGCACAGCGCGCCATCACCAGGGGGGGGAACGCGATGGGCATTTCGTCAGATCTGCTGAATGCACCCAAAGAATTCTTGCAGTTGTTCAAGGAAGGGAAAGAAGCAGCCAAGCGCGGCGACCGGGCCACAGCGCACGCGCTCTTTCGCCGCGCCGTTGAGATTGATCCCTATCACGAGCAAATCTGGCTGTGGCTAGCGAGCGTCGTGGATACCGACGACGACCGTCGCGTATGTTTCGAGAACGTGCTCGCGCTGAACCCGTCGCATCCCACCGCGCGCCAGCAGCTAGCCCTCCTCGCCGAGCAGCAGCTTCAGCGAGCATTACCAGCAGCAGCGCCGCCCCGCAAGCGCCTGTCGCTTCGTCGCAGGCTGTTCCGCGCCGTGCTCATCCTGCTGATCGCGGCAGCCGTTTCGCTGGCGATCATTGCCCTGCGCCTGTGAGGGGGCGGGCCAGGCTCACACGTCGTTGAAGCGGTACCCGACCCCGCGCGATGTCAGGATATAGGCGGGCTGCTGCGGGTCTTTCTCGATCTTCTGGCGCAGATAGTGAATATACAGCTTCAGACTGTCAATCGCGTCGCCGTACTCCGGCCCCCATGCTTCGCGCACTAGCTCCGTGCGATCCAGCACGCGCCCGGCGTTGCGCGCCAGGACGCCGAGCAGGTTGAACTCTTTCGGCGTCAGGTGCACGGGCTTGCCGCGCACGCGCACTTCGCGGCTGATGAAGTTGATGCGCACATTGCCGCCGTCGAAGACCAGTTCCTCAGACATAACCGGCTTGGGCACGCGGCGCAGGTGAGCCTTGATCCGGGCGACCAGGGCATCGTTGTCGTAGGGCTTGGTGATGTAGTCGTCCGCGCCCAGGTCCAGCCCGCGCACCAGATCGCGCGTGTCATCTTTGGCCGTCAGGAACAGAATCGGCACGTCAGACAGCTCGCGCAGGCGGCGGCAGACTTCCCAACCGTCCATATCCGGCATCATGATGTCCAACAAGATGAGATCGGGATGAGTGCGATAGGCCGCCCGCAAGCCCTCCTCGGCGCTGCACGCCTTCACCACCTCGAAGCCGCGCCGCTCCAGCAGAATGCCGATGAGATCAACCGTCATCTTCTCATCGTCAATCACGAGTATTTTCTCAGCCATGATGCAGGCACCCTCTAGCCAGGATACGCAAGGCAAGACCAAGTACACTGACCGGCATCGTTAGATTTTTCTAATGCACTCTACCACGCGCCCGATTCTGGCGCAAGTGAAGTTAACATAGGGGGTGCATTCGCTTTTTGGGGCAGTGATCTTGAGCCGCTGAGATGACGAGGGCGCGGAGGGGAAGTCGGAAAAGCTCTGAGGCTTTCTCTGCGACCCCTGCGCGCTCTGGGATGGACCGGTTGAGAAGCCCGCTGCGCGGGTTTACCTCACCCCTCAATCCCCTCTCCACACGCGGAGAGGGGACTGAGCCAGATACTTACTCCCCCTCTCCGTATATGGAGAGGGGGCCGGGGGGTGAGGTCTGCAACCGATCTCTGCACCTGCCCCCAAATCCGAATGCACCCTAACATAGGGGATTCACGAACAAGTCGTCAGGTAGCCGGCGCAACGCCCCTCCCCGGCAAAGCCAGGGAAGAAGAAAGCGCCTCATCCGGCGATCAAAGTCCCCCTCTCTAGCTTGGCTGGAGAGGGGGATTTAGGGGGAGAGGCGCGTGTGGGGCGTATGGCCATACGCCCTACGATCCTCAACCGCATTCCTGCGCCGCACAAACGCCCGGCCCACAGCCAGACTTCCGAAGTTTCCAAAACTTCGGAAGTCTCTTTCTTTCTGCACAAACGCCCCGTATTCTGGACTTATGACTCCCGACTCATGACTCCCGACTCTCCGAGCACCGCGCGCAAACGCTGCTCCAGCTCGCTGAGGATGATCGCGGTGGCCCCCCACACCTTGTGGCCGTAGATGTCGTACCAGGGGACATACAACGCTGCGCCGCCCACTTCCCACTCTTCACACGCCTTGCGCCCATCGTCGAGCAACCAGGCCAGCGGGCAGTCAATCACCTCGACAACTTCGGCAGCATCGGGCCGCCAGACTGGGCGCGGCGCAATATAGCCGACGAACGGATGCACATCGAAATCGCTGGGGGGAATATAGAGCGTGCTCAGCCGGCCCAGAATCTCCACCGGCGCGCCGGCGCCCACCTCCTCGCGGACCTCGCGCAGCGCCGTAGCCAGCAGCGCCTCGTCGCCTTCACGCCCGCCGCCCGGCAGGCCAATCTGTCCGCTGTGTACATCGTGGGGGTTGGCCGCACGGCGCTCCAGGGCGAAGGCCAGTCCCTCAAGGGAAGGATACAGCAGCACGAGCACGCTGGCCTGGCGCGGCAGCCCGGCCCGCCCATTGCTCCGCTGCATCATGCGAGGCCGGGG
>JAGPFT010000252.1 GCA_018056405.1 Anaerolineae bacterium | reverse complement strand
TCGAGATCGCCATTCCGGGGTGGAAGAACCTGCGCCTTGACACCGTGCTGTTCGACTTGAACGGCACGCTGGCCTGCGACGGGCGGATCGCCGCCTCGACCCGCGAGCGGTTGGTTGCCCTGGCGAGGCACGCAGCGATCTATGTCATGTCCGCTGACACGCACGGCACGCTGGAGCGCGAGACCGCCGGATTGCCGCTGCACGTCCAGCGAGTAGAGCCGGGGCCGGGCGCAGCGCAGAAGGTCGCCCTGCTGCGCGAGTTAGGCGTGCAGAGCACAGTCGCTGTTGGCAACGGGCATAACGATGTCGAGATGCTGCGCGCGGCGGCGCTGGCGATTGCCATTCTCGGCCCGGAAGGGGCAGCGATGCAGGCGCTGCTGGTGGCCGATGTGGTCTTCGCCACGATTGACGACGCCCTGGACAGCCTGCTCTACCCGCGCCGGCTCGTGGCAACGCTGCGCGGGTGAAGGGGAGGATTGCGGATTGCGGATTGCGGATTGCGGATTGCGGATTGCGAATTGCGAAACGGGAGGGGCGAGGTGTGGGGGAGGGGAGGAGTGGCCTTTGGTTGCGCGCCGCCGCGAATGGGTTAGGATCGGGTTAGCCGCCTGGCTGCGCGGCGGCATTGTGTGCGGAATGACTTGATCAGCGAGGCGTTGATGGTTCCCCGAATAGTGGTGGTTGATGCGACCCCCGACATGGCGCGGATCGTGCGCGGGGCGATGGCCCTGCTCAGCCGTCCGTACATCCTGGTGGAGGTACCGACGGCGGAAGCGGCGCTTGAAGAGGCAACGCACGCGCGCATAGACCTGTTACTGGCAGCGTACCGCACGCCAGGCACTATGAACGGCGTTGAGCTGGCCCGCCGTATCGCCCAGCAGACGCCGGCTGCCCCGGTCATCGTCCTGGCCGATGCAGGCGATCCGCTTCCTTCGTCCGAAGAGCTGGCGGCAGCGTCGTGCCAGTTCTTTATGCGCCCGGTCGCCGAGTCGTTTCTGCGCAGCCTGCGGGCGGCCCTGGATGGCGAGCGCGTTGCGGTGGCTGAAGTCCCTGCCGTGGCCCCCGACAGCGCCCTCAATCCGGTTCCGCCGCTCGACGCGGAGTCGCTGCGCGGCATCGTGAGGGAGTTGGTGCGCGACGTGGGGGCGTTGGGCGCGCTCCTCGCTGACCGGACGGGGCGCATTGTGGTGGACGTGGGGGCGACGGGCGCGCTGGATCGGGAGGAGCTGCTGGCGTTGGTGGGGCAAGGGCTGGCCCGCGCGGGGCGTATGGGGCCGCTGGTCGGCGGCAACGCCTGGGCTATGCACTACTACGACGGGGAGCGCTTCGATGTCTTTGGGCTGGCGCTCGGCCTCCATTACTCTCTGCTGCTGCTCTTCGAAGGCTCGAACCGTGGCGCTTTTGGCCCGGTCATGATGTATGGGCGGCGGGTGGCTGACCAGATTATCCAGATGTTGGGTGCGGCTGCGTATCAGGCGAGTCCGCCGCAAGCGCCGCCACCGAGCGGCCCAGAATCGGGGCCGGCCCGGCACACGCCGGCTCCCTCGGCGCGGATTCCCTCCTCCATGCCGGAAGCTGAGGATGAGCGCCGCGCCAACGCTGGCGTACAGCCGCTCGAAGAACTGACGGAGGAAACGGACGAACTCGACCTGGACGCTCTGTTTGCGCAGATGGTGGACGAGAGCCTGGCGGCGAGCGCCTTCGATCCCGATGACCTGGGACATCTGGCCGCATCGCTCGGATCGGACGATCCGAATCGGGTGGATTACAACGACGCGATTGACATGGGCATTCTGGATGATTGAACTTCTCTGGCGCGATGGGCGGCAACTCAGGACGGGCCGCACGCCACAATGTGGCGAATGACACTTGCACATGTCGCCCGGTACCCTTAAAGTTAAGGGTTGTGTGCGCAATTGGTCATAGCGGTCGGTGCCTGGACAGACCTCTGGCGGCGACGCGCTGTGCACCCATTCGATGACCCCGGAAGCCTGTTTATTAGGGAGAATGCCTTTATGACCCCACCACCTGTTCCCAGCGATCTAGAGATCGCTCAAGCTGCCGACTTGCGGCCTATCCTCGAGATTGCCGCCAAGCTGGGACTCACGCAAGACGATCTTGACCTGTACGGAGCCTATAAGGCAAAAGTGCACCTGTCGGTTCTGGAGAAGTTCAAGGATAGGCCGCAAGGCAAATATATTGATGTCACGGCCATCACGCCTACGCCCCTGGGAGAGGGCAAGACGACGACGAGCGTTGGCCTGACGCAAGCCCTGGGCAAGCTGGGCCGCAATGCCGTCATCTGTATCCGCCAGCCGAGCATGGGGCCGACCTTTGGCATCAAGGGCGGCGCTGCTGGCGGTGGGTACAGCCAGGTGATCCCCATGGAGGATTTCAACCTCCATCTGACCGGGGATACTCACGCGATCAGCGTGGCCCACAACCTGGCTGCAGCCGCCATCGACTCGCGCATGTACCACGAGAGTCGCCAGACGGATGAGGGCCTGGCGCGGCGCGGGATCAGGCGGCTTGATATTGATCCGGACTCGATCACCTGGAATCGCATCGTGGATGTGTGCGACCGCTCGCTGCGCAAGATCAAGATCGGCTTCAACGACGACACCCTGGCCGACGGGTCGCCCAGCCCCATCTTCCCGCGCGCGACCGGCTTCGACATCAGCGTGTCCAGCGAACTTATGGCGATCCTTGCCCTGACCACCGGGCCGAAAGACCTGCGCGAGCGTGTGGGGCGCGTCGTCATCGGGCGGTCGCGCGCCGGCAAGCCGGTGACGCTCGAAGACCTCGGTGTGGCCGGGGCCGTCGCTGTGCTGATGCGCGACGCGATCATGCCCAACATGATGCAGACGCTAGAAGGTCAGCCCGCGTTCGTTCACGCCGGCCCCTTCGCCAACATCGCGCACGGCAACAGTAGCATCCTGGCCGACCAGATCGCGCTGCGCCTGGCGGAGTACGTGGTCACAGAGAGCGGCTTCGGCGCGGACATCGGCATGGAGAAGTTCTTCAATATCAAGTGCCGCTACTCCGGTCTGATCCCGAACGCGGTAGTGCTGGTGGCCACTATTCGCGCGCTGAAGATGCACGGCGGCGGCCCCAAAGTGACGCCTGGCGCTCCGCTGGACAAAGCCTACACCACCGAGAACCTGGAATTGCTCGAAAAGGGCAGCGCCAACATGGCCCACCATATCAAGATCGCGCGCAAGTTCGGCGTGCCAGTTGTGGTGGCTGTGAATCGCTTCGCCTCGGATACCGAGGCTGAGATCGCCCTGGTCAAGCGCATCGCGGAAGGGGCGGGCGCTGAGGCGGCGGTGATGTCCGATCACTGGGCATCCGGCGGTGCGGGGGCGGTGGAACTGGCTGAAGCGGTCATCGCAGCGTGCGACAAGCCGAGTCATTTCAGGTTCCTCTACGACCTGGATTTGCCGCTTAAGCAGAAGATCGAGATCATCGCCAGAGAAGTCTATGGCGCGGACGGTGTGGCCTTCGAGCCGCTGGCCGAGCAGCAGATTGCCTTCTATGAGGAGTCTGGATTCGGCAAGCTGCCGATCTGCATGGCCAAGACGCACCTGAGCCTGAGCCACGACCCGACCTGGAAGGGCGTGCCGACGGGGTACATGGTGCCGGTGCGCGAGGTGCGGGCGAGCGTGGGCGCGGGGTTCGTCTACCCGCTGCTGGGCGCGATGAGCACGATGCCAGGCTTGCCCACCTTCCCGGCGTTCATGAACATAGACATGGACGAGAACGGGAAAATCAGCGGCCTGTTCTAGAGTCTGGGTGCGTGCAAAACCTGTCAGGATGGGGTGCTGCTCTGCTGCGCCCTGGTTGACCTCACCCCCGCGCGGCCCACTGACGCGGGCCTCACCGCCCCTTCTCCACGTTGGAGAGGGGGCGAGCCGAGCGCAGCGAGGCTGGGGGTGAGGTCAATATCCTGCGCCCAGCGAGTCGCTGTCAACCCTTGCACGCACCCCTAGAGTCTCCCCTGCTGGTCTGCACCATTCAGCCTGTGGTATGATACGTGCACCGGGAGCTTGCCCGGTGCACGTTGCCTGTTCGCTACGAGAGTGTGAGGAGCAGCGGCGGTGGCGGATATTGAGCAGCGGTTGAGGCAGGCTGCGCACGCTCTGCGTGCCGGGCGCAAAGAAGAGGCGCGCACGATTCTCATGGCGGTGGTGGACGAGCAGGAGCACAGCGAACGCGCCTGGCTCTACCTCAGCGCGGCGGTTGATACGCTCGAAGAGCAGCAGATTTGCCTGGAAAACGTGCTGACGATCAATCCCACTAACGACAAGGCACGCCAGGGGCTGGAGCGCGTGAATGCGGCGCTGGCCGCGCGCCAGGCTCCGCCGGCGGAGACCTACACGCCGCCGTTCCTGCCGGACGATGGGTCTCAGCCCGCCGAGGGCGATGGTTGGTCGCCGGTTGAAGCGCCCACCGAAGGCCGGCTCGGCTCGCTGGAGCGCGATCCGTTTGTCCCCGCGACCAGTGTGGACTGGAGCCGCGACGATGGCCCCCCTGTCTACGGAAGCGGGCGACAGGTTGATCTGCCGTCGGAGCAGGAATACGACGACTGGGTGAAGGGCCTCAATCTGGCTGCTGGCACAACCTACCCGACCCCTGCGCCGGTGCCCGCCCCCCCTCTGGCGGCGGAAGGGAGCGGGGCGCGCTCGCTCGAAGAGTCGCTGCGCAGCACCATCGTTTTCGACGATGACGACATAATGGACAGAGAGGCGGTTGCGCTGGACCCGTCTGACAATCGGCTGGCTGAGCCGGATGATCTGTCGGAGGTGCTTCCGCGCAGCGCCCTGGCTGCTGCGCCTGTGTTCGCCGTGTTGGTGGAGCCGGAAGCCGAAGCAGCTCAGGCGGAGTCCCCGGTGGCAGCGGACGAGGGCGTGTACTTCGAGTACATTCCCGCCGACATCGAGCCGGCGGCGGGCGGCGTGGATTGGCGCGGCGTGGCCTACCTGGTGGCTATCGCCGTCCTAGCGGTGCTCAATGCCGTGTCATTCGGCTATCTGCTGCGCTAGAGCACGGCGACCACTGCGCATAGGCCACGAACGAGGGCGGCGGGTCCGCGAGCAAGTTGTCTGGTAATCGCCAGAACGCTCCTATCCCCCGGCCCCTTCCCCCCGCAAAGCCAGGGGAAGGGGAGAATCACCTGCCAGATCGTCCCC
>JAGPFT010000251.1 GCA_018056405.1 Anaerolineae bacterium | reverse complement strand
ATCAGCGGCAGGGTGAAGACGTTCAGCCCGCCGGTGTGAAAGAGTGGCGAGTTGAGGATGGCCACGTCATCCTGATCCAGCCCCCAACTGACCACCGTGTTGATGCTGTTCCAGGTCATGTTGCCGTGCGAGAGGATCGCCCCTTTGGGCAGGCCGGTCGTGCCGCCGGTGTAGCAGATCACCCAGGGCGAGTCCCAGTCCAGGTCGGGGCGCGGCGCTTGCCGGCTGTCGGGGTAGGTGTCGCGTTCGGCGAAGGGCCGGTCGGCGGGGTCGGCCAGCGCCTCCAGCGCGACGAAATGGCGCACGCCGGGCACCTGAGGGCGCAGCCGGTTGACGTTCTCGGCGAACGCGCCCGAATAGGCCAGGACGACCGGCGCGGCGTCGCGGATCAGGTCGCCCAGTTCGGCGGGGGTCAGCCGCCAGTTGAGCGCCTGCAGGATGGCGCCGATCTTGCCGCAGGCCATCCACAGGTCAAGGTAGGCCAGGCAGTTGGTCGCGTAGACGGCCACGCGGTCGCCGGCCCCCACACCCAGCGCGCGCAGGTAGTTGGCCGTCCGTGTCGCCTGGGCGTGCCAGGCGGCGTAGGTGATGTCCGCGCCGCTGATCGTGTCGCGGATGGCCAGGCGCTCCGGAGTCAATTGGGCGCGACGTTCTAGAAAATCGGTGATGTAAAGCGATTGTTGGCGCATGATCAGCCTGCGAATAACCATAAAATGTCCAGGTGTGTGGGGCAAATGCGCGAACAGCCGCCTGCCCCCACCTCCATTGTACTCCCCCCGTCGGACGTGACAGGGGAACGCCCTCGTTTGTCCGTAGGGTGCATTGATGCTCTTTAAGAAATCAGCCAGGATATTCTGCCGCTCGATGGCACTGGCGGCTGGGGGGTGTTCTCGTAGGGGCGTATTGCACTATGCCCCTACGGACACGGGAAAGCAGCGCCACCGCGTGCTTTGCGGGAATATCCGCGTTGATTTGTTAATCTGCATCAATACGCCCTTACGCCGTACAGCAGAGCAACGCCTCTAAATCACCAGCCCGCCATCCACGCTGAGCACCGCCCCATTGACGAACGATGCCTCGTCCGAAGCCAGGAACAGGAAGGCGCTGGCAATGTCTTCCGGCTCGCCCAGGCGACGGGCGGGCGTCATGCTGATGAACTTATCCAGCACGTCCTGCGGCATGGTCTTGACCATCCCGGTGGCGATGAAGCCGGGCGCGACAGCGTTGGCGGTGATGCCCTTCGGCCCCAATTCGCGCGCCCACACGCGCGTCATGCCGATCACGCCCGCCTTGCTGGCGACATAGTTGGTCTGTCCGAAGTTGCCGTACAGCCCCACGACCGACGAGGTGGTGATGATGCGCCCGTAGCCGCGCTCGACCATGTGCGGGGCGACGGCCTGTGTCATGTTGAAGACGCCCTTCAGGTTGACGGCGATCACCTGGTCGAACTGCTCTTCGGTCATCTTGACCAGGCGGGCGTCGCGCGTGATGCCGGCGTTGTTGCACAGAATGTCAAGCTGCCCGAAGGCGTCAAGCGCAGCCCCCACTGCCGCCGCGACCTGCTCGCGCTGCGTCACGTCGCAGATGACGGCCAACGCCTCGCCGCCCGCCGCCTTGATCTCGCTCACCACGGCGTTGATGCCGTCGGGGACGACATCCAGTGCCACGACCTTCGCCCCCTCGCTGGCAAAGCGCAGCGCAATGGCTCTGCCAATGCCCTGCCCCGCGCCGGTGATCAGCGCGACGCGGCCCGCTAACCGTGTGCCCATTGCCATCCGTCCTCCTTCAAAGGGTAGCTGTCAGCATTCAGCCATCAGCTTTCAGTCGAAACAGCATTTCCCGAAACAGCAGGCGCTGTGATATGTAGAAGCGCATTGATGATCAGCCAGGATCTCCTGCCGCTCGATGGTACTGGCGGCTGGTGGGGTGTTCTCGTAGGGGCGCATTGCAATACGCCCCTACGGACCTCGCCCCCGCCTGGCCCACCGACGCGGGCCTCGCTGCCCTCTCTCCACGTTGGAGAGGGGGCAAGCCGAGCGCAGCGAGGCTGGGGGTGAGGTAAACCACGCACAGCCGAGCAGCGCCACCGCCTGCTTTGCGGGAATCTCCGCGTTGCTTTGTTAATCTGCGTCCATACGCCCCTAGAAAAAACGCATCGCCTGGGTGCTGTGCTCTCACCCCCAGCGCAACGCCGTCGCGCTCCACGTGTAACCGGTGCCCGCGCCCGCCAGGGCGATCAGATCGCCGTCTTTGATCTTGCCCTGTGCCAATCCCAATTCCAGCGCCAACACCTGATCTACGCTCTGGATATGTCCGTAATGATCTAAATACACGGCCTGGTCGGGCGTCAGCCCGACCGCTGCCAGAATCTCGCGGAAGAACGACACCTTCATGTGGGTGATGCCCAGGAAGCGCAGGTCGCTCAGCGCATAGCCGCTGCGCTGCACCGCCTCCGTGATCACGGCGACGAAGTTCGCCAGCGAGACCGCGCCCAGCCGCTCGGCCATGTAGTCGGCCCCCTGCACGTCCAGCCGCCCGTGCAGCGTGCCCATCTCCGGCGGCATCAGGTGCAGCCCGTCCTCGGCGGGCGTGAGCACCACCGTATCGGCCAGCGAACCGTCGGTGCGGGCCGCCGACTCCAGTACTAGATTGCGCGCCAGCCCGCGCCGGAAGACCGCTGCGCTCGCGCCCGCGCCGAAGTTGAACATGAACCGTGTGCGCAGGTTGCTCAGGTCAATCAGGTCATTTTCGCGGCTGGCGGAGACGAGCAGCACGTTCTGCAGGCGGTCGTCCAGGCGCATCATGTCGCGCGCCACCTTGTAGGCGATGGGCGCGCCGGCGCACAGCGCATATATCTCGAAGGCGAAGGCATTGCTCGCGCCAAGCAAGTGCTGAATCTTGGACGCCGCCGACCAGACAAGATGATCTTTGTACTCGCTGCCATGATAGAGAATGGCGTCCAGTTGCAGGGGATCGAGGCCAGCGGCGTCGAGGGCGCGACGAGCGGCTTTGGCGGCCATCGCCGTGATTGTGTCTTCCGGCCCGGCGATGTGAATCTCGCGGATGCCCATCTTCTCCAGCACGACGAAATTGGGCAGGCCCGTGCGCGCGGCAATCTCCTGGCCGGTGAGGACTTGCGGCGGGATGTAAACCCCCGTCCCGGCTATGCCGATGGGGGGCAGTGTTGGAAAGATCATGCGGCTGTCCAAAAAGGCGACTCGAAAACAACGCTCTAGTTCGCCCCAAAGCGTAGCGCAGACCAGTTACGCGCGAGTTACGTGGGGATCAGTCGGCGGCGATCAGAGGGTGCGTGAGATCAAAGTTCGGCGTCTGGCGTCTGGAGTCAGGAGACCAGCGTATAATCTCCCAACCCCTGACTCCCGACTCACAGCGGGTGTGTGCAAAGGTTGCCAGTGATACGGGTGACGCTGGCAGTAGCCTCACCCCCAGCCTCGCCCCGCTCGGCTTGCCCCCTCTCCACGTCGTGGAGAGGGGACGGCGAGGCGCGCCAGCGCCGAGCAGGGGTGAGGCTAAGGAGCGCGACCCTGTTGCCTGACAGGTTTTGCACGCCCCCCTCACAACCCCTGACAACTGATAACTGAAACCGACCACCAATCACCAACAACCAACAACCTCGCACGCGCATCTAACCGCACAGACGGAGGAAAGCTGTCTATGAGCGTTGGGACTGCCCGCAACGGTCTAGGGCTGCGCATTGATGAGGGGTTGTGCCTGGTCTGCGACGATTGTCTGGCGCGCCGCCAATGCCGGGGCAGCGCCATCCGCATCATTGACCGGGGCGAGGCCCCTTTCCTGGACTTGAGCCGCTGCTGGGGGTGCATGACCTGTATGAGTGCCTGCCCTGCGGGGGCCATCGTCCGTCAGGATCGCTGCCCATGAATCGTCCCACGCCCACCCCTGACTGCTTCCCCTCTGAGCGCGCGGTCCGCCTCGCCGCCCTGGAACGCGAGCATGCCGGGTTGCTGGCCAACCTGCCCGCTCATTCGCTCCCTCCGGCGCTGCTCATGCGCCTTGAGGAGATCGAAGAGGCCATCGCCGCGCTACGCCGTCCCCCCTCCGACGACGAGTCCTCAACTTCCGCCGGACGTTAAGATTCCGCGCCAGAAGTGCCTTCGGCCAGCGCCGTGATGCGCATGAACGCCTTTTCTTGAGGACTCATGTCGGGCGGGTAGATCGTGTCGTCGTAAGTCTCCAGGATGCGGTAGCCTTCTTTGACGTAGCTGCGCACCGTGTGCGGGCTGATGCCCATCTCGTCGGCGGCAAGCTCGGCGGACATTCCCTCGACGACGCATAGTTCCAACGCCTGGCGGACGCGCACTGTCAGGGCGGGGTATTCGCGGCGCTCCGGCACGACCACCGCCCGGAACAGCCGCCCCTCAAACTCACCCTTGAGCGCATCTTTGACGCCCTGCGTGATGACAAAATCGTGATCCTGTGCCCAGATGATAGCCGAGGCGATGCGGATGCGTAGCTCGTTGCGCAGCAGGTAGCCGTTCACGCGGGCCTGCTCGCAAGCGTGCAGCGTCTCCAGGCTCAGCTTGCGGTCGAGCACGAGCGTCATCACGTGCGGGATCGTTTGCTCAATCTCGCCAACCAGCCGGGCCAGCTCGGCGGACGTGTTGGCCGCCTGCGCGTCGAGCAGCACCACGTCTGGCCACTCGGATTCGTCCACCGCGCGCACGTATTCCCGCACGGACTCCAACGTGTCGGCCAGGTGCACAACGCGCGTGCGCCGGTCCCAGGCCAGGTAGCTGTTGATCGCCTGGCGCGCGTAGAAGTCGGTATCGAGCACGAGCACTTTGAGGTTCGTCCTGGGGGGCATCTCGTTCCCCTCCTGGGCAGCATACGCACCGGGCTACCGCGTTCATGAAAACAGCGCCCTGTTTCACAGAGCCAAGTGTACCACACTCTGCATAAGGGGCGGGGGCGTGCAAAGGTTATCGGCGAATCGCTTGGCGCGGGGGCATGAGCCTCACCCCCTGGCCCCCCTATCCCTCGGCCTGGAACAGACTTCCGAAGTTTTCGGAAACTTCGGAAGTCTGGCGTTCGAGCGCCTACACGTGCAGGGGCGGATTTCAAAACCCACCCCTACAAGGGCGCAGCAGAGCAGCGCCCCCGAAACCTCACCCCCCAGCCCCCTCTCCGTAAACGGAGAGGGGGAGTCGCTGTGCGGTTAAGTCCCCTCTCCG
>JAGPFT010000250.1 GCA_018056405.1 Anaerolineae bacterium | reverse complement strand
GACGGATATCGCCTTCGCGCTGGCGATTCTCGCTCTCTTCGGTCGAGGCCTGCCCTCATCTCTCCGCATGTTTTTGCTCACCCTCGCCGTGGTTGATGACCTTCTCGCCATTGTCATCATCGCCGTCGCGTTTCTCACCCGGCGTTCGCTCGCGGCCTCGATCGAGGACACGCACAATTATCTGTTGCACGACAGGCGGAATGACCTTGCAGCGTATGCCGATTCGTCGCTGCCGGGCGGCCCCTATATTACTCATTCGGAGAACCACAAGACTTTCAACCGCGATTGGGGAGGGTACGCAGGAACGACACAGTTCCCGCTTTACGAAGTTGCGTCGATCACCGAGCACCCGGTTGAATACTGGCGAGAACAGGGCGTCAAATACGCTGTTGTCCCATATGACCTTTACACCACTCTGAAAGATACGCCCCGGGGACAGGTGTACGTCGATCAGACCATGCTGCTCAAAGCCTACCCACCCTCGACTCGCTACCGAGGTCCTGCAATGGTGATGCTGGCTCTTGACCCGATCCAGCATCGTGCCGCCGGACAGCTTGGACCAGTTCATCTGATCGGGTATGACATGGATCGTACGACCGCAAGGCCTGGTGAGTCCATTACCTTCCGTCTGTACTGGCAGTGTGAAAGCGCGCTGGGCGCTGATTACGTCGTGTTCAATCACCTCATTCCGCCTGACTCCCGCGGCCTGGTGGCACAGGTGGATGGGCCTCCGCTTGGTGCTGAGAAACGAGGCACGACGACCTGGAACGATCCCGAGGAAACGCTCATCAGCCAGCCATTCATGCTGACTATCGGCCAGGATGTGCCCCCAGGGGAATATCGGCTGGTTACAGGCTTCTACCGGCGAGATACCTGGGAGCGCCTGACAACGGCTGACGGGATGGATTTCCTGGCGGTTGCACAGATCACCATTATGGGGCCTAATGATGTGGCGGCAACATCTCCTGTCTTCGATCATTGAAATGGGTGTCTTTGCGGTGACATACTGATCCCTCGCAACGCAAACAGCAGCACAGCCTGTCGCTCGCTCCTTTTTTGGGGGGGCGCGTTGACACAGATCGCCCGGCGGTCATCGCGCTAGTCTTCCAGACCGATCTGGATGGCGTTCCCCTCGACGCGGACGGGGAACCAGGGCACCGGGATGACCGCTGGCATGGCCAGCACGCGCCCGTCGCGGAGGTCGAACTGTGCGCCGTGCCGGGGACAGATCACAGCGAATCCGTCCAGGTCGCCCTCGGCCAGCGGGCCGTCGTCGTGCGTGCAGCGATCCTCGATGGCGTAGAAGGTGCCGTCCACGTTGAATACCGCGATGTAGAGGCCCTCTACCTCGAAGACTTCGCGCGCGCCGGGCGGAATCTCGGCGGCCTGGGCGACGGTGATGAAGCGCGGCACTGGAATCTCCCTCCCTGAAGGTGCGTCTTACGGCGGGCTGCGCCAGAACATGAAGCTGCGGAAGCCCTCGCGCACCAGCTCGTCGGGAATCTGGAGCGCGCGGGTGATGTCGAAGATCATCGCCCAGAACGCCTCGGCGACCGGCGGGATGAACCACAGCGCCAGGAGGACCAGGAACAGGCCATACGAGCCGATCTGCAGAAGCTGCCAGCGCGTGCGCGAATCGAGCAGCGGCTCGATGACGCCAAAGCCGTCCAGCGGCGGCACGGGCAGCAGGTTGAAGCACACCGCTGTGACCTGCAGCATGATCAGGAAAGACACAGCAGACCACAGCGACGCATTCTCCCAGATCGATCCGGATTCCGGGCTGCGCCCCAGCCAGAGGGTGAACTCGATCATCGTCGTGTCTACCAGCCCGACGAGGAAGGGCAGCGCCAGCAGCAGTGCCAGCAGCAGGTTGGCCAGCGGCCCCGCCGCCGAGACCGCCGCGCCCCACCACTTGCTGCGCAGGCGGTGCCGCTCGATGTACACCGCACCGCCCGGCAGACCGATGCCGCCCATCGCCAGGAAGAGCAGCGGCAAGCCGATGCTCAGCATCGGGTGTGTGTACTTGAGCGGGTTGAACGACAGGTAGCCCTTGTCCTTGACGGTGTAATCGCCGCCCCAATAGGCGATCAGGGCGTGGGCGAATTCGTGCAGCGTCACCGAGAAGACCCAGCCAACGAGCACGAAGATGAAGGTGAACAGCGAACTGCCGGGCAGGGCGAAGATAAGATAAGCGACCAGCAACACCAGCCCGCCGATCAGCCAGGGTCGGTTGTCGCGGCGCTGCCTGGCCTGATCGCGCTTGCCCCGCCGGGTGGGAACGACCACGATCTCCGGCTCGGCAGCGGAGGACAGGGCGTCGCCCGACGGCGCGCCAGAGATGGGGGCCGGCGCAACCGGGCGGCCCGGCGGCTGGCGGTGCAGATCGTCGCGCACGTCATCCGCCTTCAGTGCCACGCCGCCCAATATCTCGCTCACTCCGCCGTTCTGCTCAAGCAGCAGCGCCAGCAGCAGATGGCGCGAGTCCAGCGCCGACTGCCCAAGCTGAGTCGCCTCCTGTGCGGCGCGTTCGAGGGCTTCTTTGGCGCTCCGACTGTAGCCCTTGAGCGCGACCGGCGTCTCGCGCTCGACGCCAACGGATTCCGCAATGCGCGCATAAAGGGCGTCCGCGTCCGCGCCGCGCGCGCGCAGCAGGCCGCACGCCGGGCTGTCCGCCTGGCGCAGCAGGCCGAGCAGCAGATGCTCCACGTCCACATAGACGTTGTGACGTTGCGCCGCTTCAAGGTTGGCGCGATCCAGGGCGGCGCGCAGGTCGGCGGTGGAGAGAAGTTCAGCAGAGGGCATGGGGGGCGTGCTCGCTATTCTTCGCTTTCGACTGACCAGCCCAGATAGGTATACACGCCCGCCTTGAGCACCTTGAGCGAGAGCAGCGCGCACTTCAACCGTGTCGGGCTGAGGGGGATGCCAAGCAGGTCGAGCACATCCTGGCGGTCGAGGGCGCGCAGTTCGTCCAGCGTCTTGCCGATGATCTCCTCGCCGAGCATGGACGCCGACGCCTGGCTGATCGTGCAGCCTTCGCCCTGCCAGGAGACGGCTTTGACGCGATTCTGCTCGTCAAGCTGAAGGGTGAGGTGCAGGTGATCGCCACAGAAGGGGTTGTCGTCCTCGTACTCGATGTCGGCGGGATCGAGCGGCTTCCCGAAGTTACGGGGGTGCTGCCCGTGATCAATGATGTTCTCCATGTAGAGGTCCATCGAGTTTCCTCACAGGATTCGGGCGACTGACATGAAATAGACAAAGGTGCCGGGCCGGCGGCGCGTCAGCCGCCCAACCCGAAGACTCTGCGCGCATTGTAGATCGCTTCCAGCAGGACGTCCACATCGTCGCGTGTATTGTACACGTAGAAGCTGGCGCGAGCGGTCGCGGCTACGCCCAGGCGCTTGTGCAGGGGCATGGCGCAGTGATGCCCGGCGCGCACGGCGACGCCCTCGGCATCGAGCAACTGGGCCACGTCGTGGGCATGAATGTCCTGCAGGCTGAAGGCAGCTACGCCGTTACGCCGCGAGGCGCCGGGGCCGTACAGCGTCAGGCCGGGGACTTCGCTCAGCCTGTCCAGCGCGTAATCGGCGACGGCCTTCTCGTGGGCGAGGATGTTGTCCATGCCCAGCGCGCTCAGGTAGTCCACCGCCACGCCCAGCCCGACGGCCTCGGCAACCGCCGGCGTCCCTGCCTCGAACTTGTGCGGCAGCTCGTTCCACGTGCTGCCCTCCAGCGTCACCCGGCGGATCATCTCGCCGCCGCCCAGGAAGGGGGGCATCGCTTCGAGCAGGGCGCGCTTGCCATAGAGCACGCCGATGCCGGTCGGCCCGGCCATCTTGTGCGCGGAGAAGGCCAGGAAGTCGGCGTCGAGCGCCTGGACATCTACGGCCAGGTGTGGCACGCTCTGCGCGCCGTCCACCAGGAAGAGCGCCCCGACCGCGTGTGCCTCAGCGATCATCTCCCGCACGGGATTGACCGTGCCCAGCACGTTGCTGACGTGCATGATGCTGACCAGCTTCACCGGCTCGTCGCGCAGGAAGGCGCGGTAGGCGTCCAGGTCGAGCAGGCCCTCGTCGGTGATGGGGATGTAGCGCAGACGGACGCCGGTCTGCTCGGCCAGGATGTGCCAGGGCACCAGGTTGCTGTGGTGCTCCATTTCGCTGAGCACGATCACGTCGCCAGGGCGTAGATTCGTGCGGCCCCACGAATAGGCGACGAGGTTGATGCTCTCGGTCGTGTTGCGGGTGAAGATGATCTCGCGGGGCGAGGCGGCGTTGATGAAGGCGCGCACTTTTTCGCGCGCGCCCTCATAGGCGGCGGTCGCCCGCTCGCTGAGGACGTGAATCCCCCGGTGCACGTTGGCGTGGCTGGTTTCGTAGTAGCGGCTCATGGCGTCAATGACCTGGCGCGGCTTCTGGCTGCTGGCCGCTGAGTCCAGGAAGACGAGCCGTTTGCCGGGGTGCACTTCCTGGTCGAGGGCCGGGAAGTCTGCGCGGATGGCAGCGATGTCGAGGGGGGAGGTGGGATGGGTCATGGGGTACTCGCTTGGGCGTGGATAGGTGTCGGTGGTCAGTCGTCAGTGATCAGCGTTCAGTTCTCTCAAGCAGGTCAGGCAAATGCTGACCGTAGGGGCGTATCGCCATACGCCTCTACAGGAACAACCTGCCCGTCCCGACTGGGCTGTGCAGCGAACAGAGCGGATTATACCGCCTGCCGTCGCCCCGTACAGGGTGCGCATAAGACCTGCCAGGCGATTTGCCCGCGCTCTTTAGCCTCACCCCCAGCCTCGCTACACTCGGCTTGCCCCCTCTCCACGTCGTGGAGAGGGGGCAGCGAGGCCCGCGTCAGTGGGCCGAGCGGGGGTGAGGTCCGTAGGAGCGTATCGCCATACGCCCCTACGGGAACAACCTGCCCGTCCCGACTGAGCTGTGCAGCGAACAGAGCGGATTATACCGCCTGCCGCCGCCCCGTACAGGGTGCGCATAAGACCTGCCAGGCGATTTGCCCGCGCTCTTTAGCCTCACCCCCAGCCTCGCTACGCTCGGCTTGCCCCCTCTCCACATCGTGGAGAGGGGGCAGCGAGGCCCGCGTTAGTGGGCCGAGCGGGGGTGAGGTCCGTAGGGGCGTATCGCCATACGCCCCTACGGGAACAACCTGCCCGTCCCGACTGAGCTGTGCAGCGAACAGAGCGGATTATACCGCCTGCCGCCGCCCCGTACAGG
>JAGPFT010000249.1 GCA_018056405.1 Anaerolineae bacterium | reverse complement strand
AAGTGCACCTTCCGGCAGCAGCGGCGCAGCCCCCTTGCAGAACTGTGCTATGATGGAACCAGCGTTCACTGTCTGATTGAGGAGCCTATTATGACCCAGAAACAGATCGCATATGTGCTGCTCATCGTGGGGATTGTCCTCGCCCTGGGGGCCATCCTGATTGACCCGATCCGGGGCTACGACATCTACCTGGCAACCAGCCAGATCATCGTGCTGGTCGTCGGTGTGATCGTGGCCCTGGTCGGAGCATACCTCGCCTTCGTCCGCAAGCCTGCGCCCTGATCGGGGGCGTCGTCCTCATCCGGCGTGCATGGGACGGGACGCTTCTGCGCAGAAGCGTCCCGAATTCTGTGTGAAATCGGGCACACAGCGCCCCCCAAATGGGACTACAATACAAGTACAATGCATGTCATAGCGATACTTTTGAGGAGAGCGGACTCATGAAACACTTAGGGGCGTTGCTGCTGGTCGTGCTCGTGGCCGGTCTGTGGGGCGCGGGAAGCGCCTCGGCGCAAGCCGGCGACGAGCTGGTAGTCAATGGCAATTTCGCCGAAGGCGGGGCGGGCTGGACGTTCAGCATCGCCAGCACGTGCGGCAACTGTTGGATTGACATAGTGGGCGATGACTCCGGCCCGGAGCGCAATATGCTGATGTGGGAGCGCACCGGCAGCGGCGCGAGCGGCAGCGCCCTGGCGGCGCAGCAGCGCGTGGACGCTGACGTGAGCCAGTACGGGAGCCTGTGGCTGACTCTGGAACTGCGCGTGATTCATCACAGCCTGCCCAACAGCGGCTGGTGGAGCGACCGCAACAACGGCAACGGCGAATACCCCATCCAGGTGACGCTGAACTTCACCGGCATGGATGGCCAGCCCTTCAGTTGGAGCGGTGGCTTCCTGGCGAACCACGATGGCAGCACCGCCCTGCGCAACTACACGCTGGTGCCCCTCGGCCAGTGGACGACGCAAGCCATAGACCTGCTGCTGCCCGCCAAATGGACGGACCCGCGCGGCTTTGCCCTACCCCGGCCCGCCCGCCTGGTGGATGTGATCGTCGGTGGCAGCGGGTGGGACTTCAGCGGCGCGGTCAAGTCCATCAGCATCGTGGGCACGCCGTCGCAGGCGGGCGGCGGCGGGACTGCTGGCGGCGAAGGCGAGACCGGCGGCGGGGAGGGCACCGGCTCCTCCGGCCTGATCGTCGAGGAATACCCGCTTGTCTCGGCGCTGGAAGATCAGCCGGATCACTTCGAGTTCCGCGACCGAGTGACGCCGGCCATCCTCGACGTGCGCCGTGCCTGGCGCGAGCCAGACCTGATGGCCCAGGTCGCCTATGCCAACGAGATCATCGGTCAGTGGGGGTACTCGCTGCGCCCGTTCGATGAAATCCTGCCGGCTGGGCCTTCCTACCGGCTGCTACACCTGGGCAGCGTCCTGCTCTCCGACATCACCCACGTCTGGCCTATCGCCGTCAACAGCGACCGCACTGACTTCCGTCTGCTGCTGGACTCGATGAGTCAGCCGTTGCTGGTCGTCGTGCCGGATACAGTGGGGCAGGTGAACACCGAGGACTTCGCGTACATCGCGCCGGTGTTCGTGGGCAACGACCTCTACGAGGTGGTGGCGGACTGGGACGGGCCGCAGTTCCATGTCACGCGCAACGGGGAGATCGTCTACACGGTGACGCCGACCGGCCCCTTCGTCGAGCCGCCGGTCAAGGCGCTCTGGGCGTGGGGGCAGCACTGGGTGCTGGAAGTCGAAGGCCGGGTGATCATTGACGGCATGATCCTCAACCAGCAGCTTGGCTTCGACGAGATTTTTGGCTGGCGCTTGATCGCCGGGCAGCCGTTCTTCTTCTTCAAGCGCGACGGCAAAATTGGTCTCCACTACGCCGGGCAGATTGTCGAGCCGTACCGCTACGACGAAGTGGCGCACTACCTGTGCTGCGAGCCGTCTATGTTCAACATCAGCGGCAACGAGACGATGGTCTGGTTCTACGCGCTGCGCGACGGGGTGTGGTACTACGTCGAGGCGGGGGTGTACGGGTAACCTCACCCCTCGTTTCGCTTCGCTCAACGGCCCCCTCTCCGCAGCGGCTATGCGTTACCCACAAATGCCCCCCATCCTCTAACCCCTTCCCCCGCGCAGCGCGGGGGAAGGGGAGCAGGCCCGCAGCTTTTCTCCCTTCCCTCCTTGTGGGGGAAGGGTCGGGGATGGGGGGGAACAGGCACGGCCAAAGATGTGGGTAATGTATAGCTCCACAACGGAGAGGGGGCGGCGAGGCGCGCCAGCGCCGGGCGGGGGTAGAGCAAGAACAGACTTCCGAAGTCTTCGAGACCTCGGAAGTCTGATTACGGCCCTGCCCCGCATGTACTGAATATGCCACCCTAGTGCCCGTTGACGCGCCCCATGCTCCCGCCCGCAATTCGCAATTCGCAATCCGCAATTCGCAATCCCAATTCCCCTCACCGCCCGTTGATGCGCTTCATGCCTTCCATGAGCACCCGGCTCACCTCTGGCCGGGTGAACTCGACGGGCAGCATCTCGCCGCGCGCCAGCATCTCGCGCACCTGCGTCCCGCTGAGGAAAATCCACGACTCGCGCCCGTGCGGGCAGGTCTTGGCCGTGACGACGGTTTCGCACTGGCGGCAGTAGAAGGCGTGCTCGAAAAACAGCGGCGTGATGCCCAGCGCCGCCGGGTCGAACTCGTCAAAGATCAGGTGCGCGTCGTAGGAGCCGTAGTACTTGCCCACGCCGGCGTGATCGCGCCCGACGATGAAGTGCGAGCAGCCGTAGTTCTTGCGGGCGATGGCGTGGAAGATCGCCTCGCGCGGGCCGGCATAGCGCATTGCCGCCGGAAAGACGTTGAGCAGCACGCGGTCGAGCGGGTAGTACGTGCTGAGGATGGCCTGATAACTGGCGATGCGCACGTCGGCGGGCACGTCGTCGGCCTTCGTCTCGCCGACCAGCGGGTGCAGCATCAGCCCGTCCACCACTTCCAGCGCCACCTTTTGCAGGTACTCGTGGGCGCGGTGAATGGGGTTGCGCGTCTGGAAGGCGACCACGCGCCGCCAGCCGCGCTCGGCGAAGAGGCGGCGCGTCTCGGCGGGCGTCAGGCGGATGTCGCCGAAAGTAGTCACCACCTCTTTGGGACGGTCGAAGAGCCAGATGTCCCCGGCCAGGCACACGTCACCCTGCTCGTAGAGGCGCGCCACGCCGGGGTGCGCGTTCTCAGTGGTGCGGTAGACCTGCTGCGCCTCCACCGCCTTGTCATAGCGGAACTTCTCGCTGACTGCCAGCACGCCAAGCAGCCGTTCGCCGCCGGGGGCGTCGGGGTCTGGCTCGGCCAGGGCCACCGTCTCGCCAATGGCGATACGCCCGGCCAGGTCTTCTCGGACGGCCAGCGTCACCGGCACCGTCCAGGGCAGGCCGTTGTCCAGGTGCATGTCATAGACGACCGCCCGGTAGTCCGCCTGGCCCATAAAGCCGGTCAGCGGGCTGTAGACGCCGGTAGCGATGCACTCGATGTCGGCGGTGTTGAGCGGGCTGAGCGGCACGCGCGTCATGCTCTGGGCGCGCTCGCGCATTACATCGCGCAGCGCGCCATCCAGCAGCCGGTTAACCAGCACGCCGCCGTGCGGGGGAATCAGTCGGAACGAGTTGCTGTGTCCAGTCATCTCCAGGCCCCTCATGAGATCGTCGCGCAAGCATAGCGCGCCTTCCAGCGGCGCATTGTACCGCTCCCGGCGCGGATTGGCTATGGCGCGCCCAAGACCGTCTCCGACATCGGGTGTGTGCAAAGGTTGTCAGCGCCACGTGCGAGGCTGGCAGTAGCCTCACCCCCGGCCTCGCTGCGCTCGGCTTGCCCCCTCTCCACGACGTGGAGAGGGGGCGGCGAGGCGCATCAGCGCCGAGCAGGGGTGAGGCTAACAGTGTGACTACACTGCCTGACAGGTTTTGCATACACTCACTGTCTCCGACATCTTGCGTTACCAGTAGAACAGGGGCACACTGGGAGGGCGACGCAAGACTCCCGGAGTCTGGCAGACTTCGGAAGTCCGATCGGGGCGCAGCAGAGCAGCACCCCTGCCGACTCACGACTCATGACTCTTGACTCACGACTCACCGAGCAACGCATACCCCGCCCGCCCATCGCCCGCGCGCAGTGGCGGCGCTTGGTCGGGTATGTGCGCCCGTACAAGAAGCTGTTGGGCATTGCGCTGTTGGCGCGCATGATCGCCAGCGGCGTATTCCTGGCGCTGCCAGTGCTCATCCAGCACGTGGTGGACTCGGCGCTCAGTTCCGGCGAGATGGCCCGCCTGAACACGAGCATCCTGCTGATGCTGGTCCTGTTCGCGCTGATCGCGGTCGCTTCGATGGCGGGCAACTACTACACGAATGTCGCCGGCGAGCGCGTGGTCAACGACCTGCGCCGCCAGCTTTACGCCTACCTGCAAAGCCTGTCGCTGCGCTTCTACAGTGAGCAACACGTCGGCAACTTGGTCAGCCGTCTGACCGGTGATGTGACCACCGTCCGCCGTCTGCTGACCGCCGACCTGGTGCGTCTGATGCGCCATATGCTGACCATCGCCGGCGGCGTGCTGGTCATGTTGCTGCTCAACTGGCGGCTGACGCTGTTCATTGTCGCCGGCGTACCGGTGTTCATTGTCGTGTCGCTGATCATCAGCCGGCTGGCGCGGCGCGGCGGACGGCGCGTGCAGGACCAGGTGGCAGAGTCGGCCAGCATCGCCGCCGAAGCCTTCCAGAACGTGCGCAGCGTCAAGGGCTTCGTCCGCGAGGACTACGAGACGGCCCGCTACGCCCAGGCGACGGAGAATGTGCTGGGGGCGGCCCTGCGTCAGGCGCGCATTCACGCCCTGCTCAACCCGCTGGTGGACTTCCTGTTCCTGGTCACCCTCGCCCTGATCGTGTGGTACGGCGGGCGCGAGGTCATGGGCGGGCGGCTGAGCAGCGGCGAATTGGTCGCCTTCCTTGTCTACGCCGCCGTCATCGGGCAGATGTTCGCTGAACTGGCAGGGATGGCCGCCCAGTTCCAGGAGACGCTCGGCGCAACCGAGCGTGTCTTCGAGCTGCTGGACACGGCCCCAGACGTGCAGGACGCGCCCGGCGCGGCCACGCTTGGCGACGTGCAGGGGCGCATCACCTTCGCGCATGTCTCGTTCACCTATGACGAGCGCCAGCCGGTGCTGCGCGACATCACCCTGGAC
>JAGPFT010000248.1 GCA_018056405.1 Anaerolineae bacterium | reverse complement strand
CCCTCTCCACACGCGGAGAGGGGACTGAGCCAGATACTTACTCCCCCTCTCCATATATGGAGAGGGGGCCGGGGGGTGAGGTCTGCAACCGATCTCTGCACCTGCCCCCAAATCCGAATGCACCCACTTGCAATGGGGTATGCACAGGTTGTCAGTGATACGTGCGACGCTGGCAGTAGCCTCACCCTCAGCCTCGCTGCGCTCGGCTTGGAACAGACTTCCGAAGTTTCCGAAAACTTCGGAAGTCTCAGGCGAAGCGCGCCAGCGCCGAGCAGGGATGAAGCTAAGGAGCGCAACCCTGTTGCCTGACAGATTTTGCACGCACCCCCTGGCAATACGGGCACGCCCGCCTATAACCTGTCCCGCTCCCAGCCCTATCGCTCCAGCCATCGCGCCAATCATACGCTGTTTTGCGCGTTTTTCCAGGCTCAAAATCTGGGCGAGAGAAACCAGCCATTCAGGTAGCATAGGAACAGGAGAGATTCACGTCAAAAGGCCCGCCGGCCCTCGCGGGCCGCCGGGCATTGTGCTAAGCTCTGGCAGGTAGCATCCGCTGCCTCGTACATGCCAGGCACGCACGCAGGAACCTATCGAACGTGAGCAACAGCCAGCCTCCTCAGATCGCAGCAGTGTTCTCCAGGGACGAACTCCGGCGCTACAGCCGTCACCTGACCCTGCCCCAGGTGGGCATGGACGGGCAGCGCCGCCTCAAGGAAGCCAGCGTAATCGTCGTGGGCACGGGCGGGCTGGGCAGCCCCATTTCCCTCTACCTGGCTGCGGCGGGCGTCGGGCGCATCGGCCTGGTGGACTTCGACGTGGTAGATGTGACCAACCTGCAGCGGCAGATCGTCTACAGCGAGGCAACGGTGGGCCTGCCCAAAGTGCTCTCCGCCGCCGAACGCCTGCGTGGGCTGAACCCGCACATCACCGTCGAGACCTTCGAGACGCCGCTGACCAGCGCCAATGCGCTGGACATCCTCGGCGGCTACGACATCATCCTCGACGGCACTGACAACTTCCCAACGCGCTACCTGCTAAACGACGCCGCCGTGCTGCTCGGCAAGCCGCTGGTCTATGGCAGCGTCTACCGTTTCGAGGGCCAGGTCAGCGTCTTCGGCGCGCCGGGCGGCCCCTGCTACCGCTGTATGCTGCCCGAACCGCCGCCGCCGCACCTCGTCCCAAGTTGCACCGAGGCGGGCGTGCTCGGCGTCCTGCCGGGCACTATCGGCACGTTGCAGGCCACCGAAGCCATCAAGCTGATCCTGGGCATTGGCGAGCCGCTGGTCGGGCGGCTGTTGCTCTACGACGCGCTGGACATGACCTTCGACACGATCACCCTCCCCAAGCGCGCCGCGTGCCCGCTTTGCGGCGACGCACCGACGATCACCGCATTGGTGGACTACGAGGAGTTCTGCGGCGCGCCGGCGCACAACGGCAGCGCCTACTACCGGCTGCAACAGGTGCAGCATGGGGTGTGCTCGCTGACTCCGCGCCAGGTGCAGGAGCGCATGGCCAGCGGCGAGCCGCTCGTCCTGCTGGACATCCGCGAGCCATACGAGCTTCTGCTCAGCCGCCTGGAGAACGCCCTCCATATCCCACTGAGCCAGATGGACACGCGCTGGCGCGAAATCCCCGATGACCGGCCCGTCGTCGTCTTCTGCCATCACGGGACACGAAGCGTGCGGCTGATCCTGCGGCTGCAAGCCCAGGGCCGCGCCAACCTGATCAACCTGGAGGGTGGGATTGACGCCTGGTCGCGCCAGGTGGATGCCTCAATCCCGCGCTATTGAGGAAGATGCCCCTGCCCGACGCGCTCAATCGGCGGGCGATTCGTAGGCTTCGCGGGCGTAGTCCTGCAAACTGTTGCTGACCACCGGCAGCGCCACGCCGCCGCGCATCAGCCGTTCCTGGCGCGTCTTGGCGCGTCCCAGCAACCGTTTGACCTCGGAATCATCCGGCAGCACGGCTTCTGCTGCTTCCAGCAGTTGCAGCGTCCGGTTGAGTTGCACGGTGTCGTCAATGAGCAGCCGGGCCAGCGCCAACAGCGCCGCGCCAAGCGGCTCGCGCTGCGCCAGGTCGAAGGCCACATGCAGCGCCCGGCGGTAACTTGCCAGCGCGCGCGTCGGATCGCCCTGCGCTTCAAATAGCGCGCCCAGACCCATCAAATGCTCGTGTTCCGCGGCCTGGTCACCGGCGGCACGGGCCAACGCCAGCAGGCGCTCGTATCCGGCGCGGGCGCTGTCCCATTCGAGGAGTTCGGCGCGCGTGTCGGCGATCTTGTGCAGCGTGTCGCGCAGCAGGTCCTCACGCCCCACGCGCTCAAAGAGAACTACTGCCTGCTCCCACACCGTTACCGCGTCCTGGGGACGCTCGGTCTCCCAGTAGACCGAGCCGAGCTTGTCAAGCACCAGGCCAATGTCCAGCCAGGCTTCACTGGGCCGGAAGGCTTCAACCGCCTCTTTGTAGGCAGACTCGGCCCCCGTCCAGCGCCCCAGCGTCACCTGCAGATCGCCGAGCACCACCAGCAACTCACCTTCGCGCTGGGGGTTGTCGGCTTCCTGGGCCAGCTTCACTCCCTGCTCTACATAGGCCAGCACATCCTCGTAGCGCTCACCTTCCAGGCTGAGCATCGCCAGCGCCTCGATAGCCGCCAGCTCATCATCCACGTTCCCGTCCGCCTTGAAGCTGTCCAGCGCCTGCGCATAATACTCAATGGCCTCGTGAGGGTCGCCGCGCTTCTTGAGCACGCGCCCCAGCCGCTCCAACGCCTCAGCATCGGACGGAAGTTCCAACTCGCCGGCAGGTTCCTCGCCCGGCGTGACGGCAACTGGCTCCTCAACGGCGGCTGTTTCTTCAGGCATCGTCTCAGAGACAGACAAGGCTTCAACTTCGTCCACCATCCCTGCGGCACCTACCCCAGGCGCAGACGCAGCTCCAGCGTCCGCTTCTGGAATGTTAGCGGGCGGGCCGGCGAGCGAAGTCTCGTCCGCTGCCTGCGCTTCCCCGGACTCAATCGCGTCGCCGTGTTCGGAATCGAGCGCGGGCGCGTCCGGTCCTGGCGCGATCTCGCTCAGAATACCCGCCTCCGCCGCGTCGGGGGACCCTTGCAGACGGCGCAGCCACTCGTACTCCGCCAGGAAGCCGCACGCTCGCACGAAGTGCGCTTCGTCCGCCGGGGCCAGCATTTGCGTCAGTTCCTGGAGGAAGTCGGCCTTGCGGTGTAGCGCAGCATGGCGGCCTGCCGCGATGAGGTTGGGCATTTCGGCGGCCAATCGCTCGTATTGGGCTGTGCCAACCTCATCCGAGTGCCTGCGCACGTAGACGAGCAGCCCGTGCAAATGGCGCGCTCGTATCGTGTCCAGGCGGCGCTTGCCACGCAGAAACGCCTGGGCGAAACGCTGCACCATCTCGTGCGCGCTGAAGGTGGGATGGCCATAGACCATGCGCTCGGTGACGAGGCCGCGCTCGACCAGTTGGCGCATCCGCGTGCAGATGCCGTCTACGGGCGCACCGGTCACGTCGGAGAGCAATTCGTCGCTTGCCTCCCCCGCGAACGCCGTGCCGATGAGCATGACCATGCCCTGCAAATCCTGCGGCAGCAGCCGGTAGGCCGCCATCAGCATCGCCATGACGCGGTTAGCCGGTCCCGGCGGCAGATCGGGCATTTGCGTCAGCAGGTCCTCCAGGGTAACTCCGGCGGCAAGCTGCAAGCCGGCCACCGTCAGAGACAGCGCATTGCCGTCGAGCGCGTCGGCCAGATGCCCTGCCGCTTCATCGCCAGCAGCCAACGCCCCGGCTGCCAGGCGCACCAGAAGCGCCTGCCCCGCCTCGCGCCCCAGCCCGGCTACCTCGAACGGCGTCCAGGGGCCGGCCGCCGGACGACTCGCCACAACCACCAGCGGGAGTCCTGGCGCGCACACCTCGGCGAACTCGCGCGCCGCGTCCAGCCGCACCTGCCCGTCGAGCACGAGGAAGGGGCGCTGTGCTTCCAGCAAGGCGCGCGCCTGGGCGAAGGCCGCTGCCCGATCAGCGCCGGGGGACGCAGGTGGCACGCCAAAAGCACGCGCCACGCGGTTCGCCAGGGCGAGGAGCGCTTCATCGTGCCCGTCGAGCCACAATACACCCCCCGGATGCTCAGCATAGCTGGCAGCCAGGGCGTTCGCCAGGGCAGTGCGACCCACGCCGGGCTGACCATAGAGCAGGACAGCGGGGTTCGTCTTCAGCGCCGCGTGTAGCGCATCCAGGTCGGCCTGGCGGCCTACCAATCCCTGGGGCGGACGACCCGGCAGATAACGGCTGCCGTGAAGCGGCGCGCCATCACGAAGAGGAAGTTGTCCGTTCATGGAAACCACCCCCGTCAACTCACGCGAAGCCCGGTTCGGGGCACAAGTCCTGCCAGCAGTATAACAAATGCCGCCCGCTGGCACTAGCCGGGCGACATGGCAGGGTGCATTCGCTTTTTGGGGCAGTGATCTTGAGCCGCTGAGATGACGAGGGCGCGGAGGGGAAAGTCGGAAAAGCTCTGAGGCTTTCTCTGCGACCACTGCGCGCTCTGGGATGGACCGGTTGAGAAGCCCGCGGCGCGGCTTTACCTCACCCCTCAATCCCCTCTCCACACGCGGAGAGGGGACTGAGCCAGATACTTACTCCCCCCTCTCCGTATATGGAGAGGGGGCCGGGGGGTGAGGTCTGCAACCGATCTCTGCACCTGCCCCCAAATCCGAATGCACCCGACATGGCATACGCGACTCTGATTGAGCAGGCGATGAGCGGAAGAGATGCAGCGCTCAGTCCTCGTCGGGCGGGGGCACCGGCAGGTCGGCAACCGGCACGTCCTTGTACTTCTTACCGACCTCGATGAGCATGACCGGAATCCCATCGCGGATCGGGTACTTGTAGCCCGAATCCGCACAGACCAGCCAGCACCCATGCACCAGTTCCAGGCGGCCTGGGTCGTCGCCCTTGTCAGTGTAATGCACCGCTTCGGGGCAGCGCAGGATTTCGAGCAAATCGGGGCTGATCGCAGCGCCGGGCGAGGTCTCGTCGGCCATCGGTTTCCTCCAGCTTCGCCTTGAATTGCACGCCGCCAGTATAGCCCCGTCGGGCAGTTGCCGTCAAACGCTGGCAGTGTGTGGGGGGTGCATTCGCTTTTTGGGGCAGTGATCTTGAGCCGCTGAGATGACGAGGGCGCGGAGGGGAAAGTCGGAAAAGCTCTGAGGCTTTCTCTGCGACCACTGCGCGCTCTGGGATGGACCGGTTG
>JAGPFT010000247.1 GCA_018056405.1 Anaerolineae bacterium | reverse complement strand
AGGTAAACTAGAGGCTGTTATGAACTTCACAGAGAATCCCCCCCACCCCTGACCCCTCCCCCACGCTGCGCGGAGGGAGGGGAACACGGTCCTGGCGACTCCCCTTCCCTCATTTCGGGGGAAGGGGATGGGGAATGGGGGCCATAGCATCGCCAGAAAGTGCATCACACGCTCTAGGACGCGGCTCACTACCTGACAGGGCTTACGCACCCCCCAGGGACGCTATTCGTTCGCCGCCCGACCCCATGCTATAATCGCATCCCCAGTGACGGGATGCGCCGGCGCCACGCTCTCTCCCTGAGAGGAAGCGGGCAGCCGCCAGGCGTGCGCTTTTTGAAGGATGTTACCACTATGGATTTTGCCCTGAATGAAGAACAGATCATGGCCCGCGACATGGTGCGCGAGCTGGCTCGCGACAAAATCTACCCCACCCTCAAAGAATGGGATCGCAAGCACCAGCCGCACCCCGACGTGCTGCCGCTGCTGGCCGAAAATGGCGTGCTGGGCATCAACATCCCCGTCCGCTACGGCGGGCAGGGCTTCGACTACATCACCCTGGCCCTGGTCTGCGAGGAACTGGAGCGCATTGACGCCAGCCTGCGCGTGATCATGTCGGTGCACGCCGGCCTCAACAGCCTGGCCCTGCTGCAATGGGCCACCGAGGAGCAGAAGCAGCGCTTCCTCGTGCCACAGGCGCGCGGCGAGAAGATCGCCGGCTACGGGCTGACCGAGGCCGAGGCGGGCAGCGATCCGGTCAACCTGCGCAGCACCGCCCGCCGCGAAGGGGATGTCTACATCCTCAACGGCGAGAAGATGTGGATCAGCCTGGCGACGCTGGCCGATCACTTCATTGTCTTCGCCAAGACCGATCCGCATGCCGAGCCGCGCCACAAGGGAATCACCGCCTTCATCATCACCAGGGACATGAAGGGTGTCAGCACCTACGACGAGAAGCACAAGTTGGGTGTGCGCGCTGGTTCAACGGGCGGCATCGTCATGCAGGATGTCGAGGTGCCCCTTGAGAACCGGCTGGGCGAGGAAGGTGAGGGCTTCTACATCGCTATGAGCTGCCTGGATAACGGACGCTACACCGTCGCCGCCGGAGCGACTGGTTGCATCCGCGCCTGCCTGGAGGATAGCGTCAAATACGCCAAAGAGCGCCACACCTTCGGCGTGCCCATCGCCCAGCACCAGCTTATCAAGCAGAAGATTGCCTTCATGCAGCAGTGGTACGACGCAGCCTGGCTGCTGGTCATGCGCGCCGGCTGGCTGAAGAACCTGGGCCAGCGCAACACGCGCGAGACAGCGGTCGCCAAGTGGTTCGCCACCGATATGAGCGTCAAGGCGGCGCTGGAAGCGGTGCAACTGCACGGCGCTTACGGCTTCAGCGACGAGTACGATGTCGAGCGTTACTTGCGCAACGCGAAGGGCGCTGTGATCTACGAAGGCTCCAGCGAGATTCAGCAGCTTCTCCAGGCCGACTACGCGCTGGGCTACCGCCACGACCGCCCGCTGCGCTGCGAGCCGGTGCCCTACGACGCCGCGTCCTGGCAGAGCGCGGGGTAAGAGACCGTTTGAGAAGTCTTTCTAACCCCTATCCCCCCGGCTCCCTTTCCCCGCAAGCGGAGAAAGGGGGAGCAAGCTCAAGTCCCTCCCTGCTGGCGGGGAGGAATTTAGGGTGGGGTTGTCCTTCTTCTCAAAGGGCCTCTAAGTCCATCACTGCCGAGGCGCGGAGGAGAGAGTCTTTGGTGATTGGTTTTTGGTGATGGTAAAAGCAATCATGTGTCATACACGCTTGACCAACCAACAACCAATAACCAATAACCTCCGCGCCTCCGCGTGCCAATAATCCTGCTTCTTTGAGGAGGGGTACCTTTGCACGTCGTAGCGATTGCATCTATGACGCCGGACACCGAAGCTGCCGTCACGGTGGACGCCGGCGGGAACGTCCAGTGGGGCGACAAGCTGGTGGTCAATCCCTGGGACGAGTACGCCATCACCGAGGCCGTGCTGCTGGCCGGCGCGCACAACGGCCAGGTGACGGTCATGACGGTTGGGGCGGAGGCGCAGGCTGAGGCGCTCAAGCACGGTCTGGCCATCGGCTGCGACCAGGCCATTCGCGTCTGGGACCCGGCCCTGGCCAGCGGCGACAGCCTGGCCTATGCCAGCGCCGCCGCCGCTGCCATCCGCAAGCTGGGCGATGTTGATCTGGTCATCTTCGGCAAGGAAATGTCCGACAGCGCCAGCGACCAGCATGTCTTCCAAACGGCGCGCAAGCTCGGCTGGACGATGATCGGCTTCGTCGCCAAGATCGAGGCGATTGACTTCGCTGCGCGCACCATCCGCGTCCGCCGCATGACCGACCAGGGCACGGAGGTGGTCAGCGGTCGCCTGCCCGCTGTGATCAGCGTGCTGAAAGACATCAACGAGCCGAAGTACCCGACCTTCATCGGCATCCGCAAGGCGGCCAAAGCCGAGATTCCCGTCTGGTCGCTGGCCGACCTGGGGCTGAGCGCCGCCGCCGTCGCGCCCAAGACGACGATCAGCGGGCACCGCGAGCTACCCAAGCGCGAAGGCTCCGCCGAGATCATCGAGGGGGCCAGCGCCCAGGAGAAGGCGGCCAGGCTGGTCGCTCGCCTGCTGGAGGAGAAAATCCTATGAGCGCCGCGATCTTTGTCTGGATCGAGCAGCATGAGGGTCAGCCAGTCACCGCCTCGTGGGAGGCGCTGGGAGTGGCCCGGACGCTGGCCGCCGGCGGGGCGGTGACGGCGCTCGTCTTCGGCGACGGGGCGCAGATCGGGGCCATCGTCCAGGCCGCGTTCGAGCACGGCGCGGATGCCGTCATCCAGGCGGGCGATGCATCGCTGGCCCGCTACCGCTTCGAGCCGTATGTGGCCTTGCTGGCCGCGCTGGTCAAGGAGCGCGCGCCGAACGTGGTGCTGGCCGCAGCAACCATCGCCGGGCGCGAATTGCTGGCCGGGGCCGCCGCCGACCTGAACGCTCCCTTGCTGGCCGACGTGACCGAATTGGCGCTGGACGGCGGTAAGCTGCGCGCCGTGCGCCCTGTGCTGGGCGGTAACGTGCTGCGCGCAGAAGCGGTCGTCAGCGATGGGCCGCAGTTCGCCGCGCCCCGCCCGCGCGCCTTCCCCGTGCCGGAACCTGAACCGGGGCGCAGCGGCGAAGTGATCACCGTCGCGCCCGCCCTGGCCCCGGATGCTATCTCCACGCAAATCGAGCGCGTCGAGACGAGCGGTGGCCAGGTGAGCCTGACCGACGCGGGCATCGTCGTCGCCGGCGGGCGCGGCGTCGGTGGAGCGGAGGGCTTCGCCCCGCTGCGCGCGCTGGCCGACGTGCTCGGCGCGGCGCTGGGAGCCAGCCGCGCCGCTGTAGACGCCGGCTGGATTCCCTACGAGCACCAGGTTGGGCAGACGGGCAAGGTCGTCTCGCCAGACCTGTACATCGCGGCGGGCATCTCCGGGGCCATCCAGCATCAGGCGGGGATGCGCACGGCCAAAGTGATCGTCGCCATCAACAAAGACCCCGACGCACCGATCTTCAAGCTGGCCCGCTTCGGCATCGTCGGCGACCTGTTCGAGGTCATTCCGGTGCTGACCGAGGTGTTCCGCCAGCGCCTGGCCTGACGGCGACTCTGTGCGATGCAAGACACAGGTCTCCCCTCAGCGGGAGACCTGTTGTTTATCAGGTGTTGACATTAGGCGCGGATGTACCGAATATCACTAGTGATAGGTATTGGTTGGTGGTTGGTGGTGATTGGTTGCTGGTCGTTGATTGGGCGCTGCCAGTGCCCGCAGACTGAGCACCGGTTACTGATCGCCGGTCACCAAACGCTGACAGCCACCAAGCACAAGGAGTGTTTATTATGCGTAAGGCCGTGTTTGCCCTCATGGTGATCGCTGCCGCGCTCGCTGCGAGCCTGGCTCCGCTGGCCGGGCGCACTCAAGCGCAGGACGCGCCCAAGCTGCGCATGGGCCTGCTGCCGATCCTGGACGTGCTGCCCTTCTACGTGGCCGACGAAGCCGGTTACTTCGCCGCAGAGGGCCTTGAGATCGAGTTGATCCCGGTCAGCAGCGCCCTGGAGCGCGACCAACTGGTCATCGCTGGCGCGATTGATGGCATGGTCAATGACCTGATCAGCACCGGCATCTTCAACCAGGACGAGCCGCTGGTACAGATCGTGGCCCTGGCCCGCCGCGCCTATCCAGATTACCCGCAGTTTCGCCTGCTGGCCGCGCCGCGCAGCAACATCACCCTTCCCAGCGACCTGATCAACGTCGAGATCGGCATCAGCGAGAACTCGGTCATCCACTACATCACGCAGCGCATCCTCGAAGCGGAGGGCATCAGCGCCGAAGACCTGAGCTTCCGCGCCGAGCCGAATATTGCCATCCGCTTCCAATTGCTGATGGAAGGCCAGTTCAAGGCAGTCTGCCTGCCCGATCCGCTGGCCCAGGCAGCCGTCGTCGGCGGGGCTATCCTCATCGCCGACGACACGTCGCTGGTCGAGTCGCAGATCAGCCAGAGCGTGCTCGGTTTCCGCACGGAGGTGATCGAAGAGCAGCCAGAGGCCGTCGAGGGTTTCCTGCGGGCGTGGATGCGCGCCGCCGAGGACATCAACGCCGATCCAGAGGCGTACCGCGCCCTGTGGCTGGAGAAAACGAACGTGCCCGACAGCGTCAAGGACACCTACGCGCTGCCGCCCTTCCCCACCTACGAGATCACCACTGAAGCCGCCTGGGAAGACACTGTGGCCTGGCTGATCGAGCAGGACATTGTGGAGAGCACGGCGAGCTACGCCGACACCATTAATCCGGCCTTCCTGGAAGCCATCGCCCCCGCCGCTGACGCCGCCCAGGGCGAGGCCCTCTTCGCCAGTCTGGGCTGCATTGGCTGCCATTCGCTGGACGGGACGGCGAGCGCCGGGCCGTCGGTGGCCGGAGTCGCGGGCCGGGCAGGGAACACGGTTGCCGGGTTGAGCGCGGAGGACTACCTGCACCAGGCCATCGTTGAGCCGGCGGCCTTCGTCGTCGAGGGCTTCGGGCCGATCATGCCCCCCTACGACACGCTGAGCGAGGCAGACGTGGCGGCGTTGGTCGCCTATTTGCTGACGCTGGAGTAGCGGGGCAAGCGCAGAACCTCACCCCCCAACCCCCTCTCCAAGATGGAGAGGGGGAGTCACGCGCAGCGTGACGGGGGTGAGGTCAGGGCGCAGCAGAGCAGCGTCCCTACGGGGAAGGCCGCTG
>JAGPFT010000246.1 GCA_018056405.1 Anaerolineae bacterium | reverse complement strand
ACGCCCGGCAGTGGCCGAGTTCCTCACCCGCGCCAACTTTGGGCTGCGCATCGGCAACTTCGAGCTGGATTACCACGACGGCGAAGTGCGTTACAAGACCAGCCTGGACTTCGAAGACGAAAAGCTCACCCCTGCGCTGATCCGCAACGCTGTCTATCCGGCGGTGACCACGATGGATCGCTATCTGCCCGGCCTGATGAAAGTGGTCTACGGCGGGCGCACGCCCTACGAGGCCATCGAGGAGATCGAGGCCGAGAGCGAGCCGTGAGAGGATTTCGGAATTCGGATTGCGAATTGCGAATTGGAAAAGCCTTCCTCACGTGGAGAGACTTCACAATCCGCAATCCGCAATTCGCAATTCGCAATCCACAAGGTCATGATGGACCGCATTCTGCTCAACGCCCGCATCCACACCCTCAATCCGGCGCAGCCAGAAGCCACCGCCCTGGCTATCTGGCGTGGACGCATCGTCGCCGTCGGCACGGACGACGCCATGCGCGCCCTGGCCGGGCCGGGCACGGCCATTGACAACGCAGAAGGCTGCACCGTCCTCCCCGGCCTGACCGACGCCCACATTCACTGGGAGGGCGTCGCCCGCAGCCTGTATTCAGTAGACCTGTTCGAGGTGCCCAGCAAAGAGGAAGCACTGCGCCGGGTGGCGGAGCGCGCCTGCCAGACTCCGCCGGGCGAGTGGATTGAGGGGCATGGCTGGACGCAGGCCATCTGGCCGGATGCCGCCTTCCCCACCGCCGCTGACCTGGATGCTGCCGCGCCGGATCACCCGGTCTATCTGACGGCCAAGAGCGGGCACGCCGCCTGGGTCAACAGCCTGGCGCTCAAACGGGCGGGGATCACGGCGAGCACGCCCGATCCGGCGAGCGGGGCATTCTTGCGGGACGCGAGCGGCCAGCCGTCGGGCATCCTGCTCGAAGACCCGGCCATGACCCTCGTCGCCCGGCACATCCCTACGCCGACGCCGGAGCAGGTCGCGAGCTGGATGAGCGAGGCGCAGCGCCAGGCCTGGGCGGCAGGGCTGACCGGCCTGCACGATTATGACAACCCAAGCTGCCTGATCGCCCTGCAGATGCTGCGCGAGCGTGGCGACCTGGGGCTGCGCGTCGTCAAGCAGATCAACGATCCCTGGATCGAGCACGCCCACGAACTGGGCCTCCGCTCCGGCTTCGGCGACGAGTGGCTGCGCATCGGCGGGCTGAAGATTTTCGCTGACGGGGCGCTCGGCCCGCGCACGGCGGCCATGATCGCGCCCTACGAGGGCGAGCCGGACAATGTGGGCATCGTCGTCACCGACAAGGAGACGATGTTCGATCTGGTCAGCCGGGCCAGCGCCGCCGGGCTGCCCTCGGCCATTCACGCCATCGGCGACCGGGCCGTGCATGACGTGTTGGACGTATACGAGGCCGTGCGCGCGCAGGAAGCGGCGCGCGGAGTCCCCCGCACGGCGCGGCGGCACCGCATCGAGCACGTGCAGATCATCCACCCGGACGACGCGGGACGGCTGGGCGCGCTGGGCCTCATCGCCTCGATGCAGCCCATCCATGCCACGTCCGACTACGCGATGGCCGACCGCTACTGGGGCGCGCGCGCCCGCTGGAGCTACAACTGGCGGTTGCAACGGGAGGCCGGGGCGGTGCTCGCCTTCGGCTCCGATGCGCCGGTTGAGCCGTTCGCGCCGCTGCTGGGCATCTTCGCCGCAGTGACGCGCCGCCGCCCGGACGGTTCGCCGGGGCCGGATGGCTGGTACCCGGAGGGGCGGCTGGACGTGGACACGACGCTGCGTGCTTTCACTCAGGGGCCGGCTTACGCGGCAGGCATGGAGCGCGATCTGGGCACCCTCGCTCCCGGCTACCTGGCCGATCTGGTCGTGCTCGACCGCGACCTCTACACCATCGCGCCGGACGAGATTCTGGCGACGCGCATCCTCGGCACGATGGTCGGCGGGGAGTGGAAACACCGGCTGTTTGGGTGAGGGGCGGTCAGCCGTCAGCCGTCAGCGATCAGTTGTCAGTTTTCAGTGATGGGGCATCGAGCGCGGCTATAGACTTCCGAAGTTTTCGAAAACTTCGGAAGTCTGGCTTTGGGAGTGAAGTCTCGTAGGGGCGTATTGCGATACGCCCCATATGTACCAACTTAAGCCTGGCTGCGCACGCCTCTCCCCCTCAATCCCCCTCTCCAGCCGAGCTAGAGAGGGGGACTTTGATCGCCGGATGCAAACACGTTCCCCCTCCCTGGCTCTGCCGGGGAGGGGGCAGGGGGAGGGGCATTCCGCCCATACCATACGCCTGGGAGCCTTAACTTGGTGCGCATGGGGCGTATGGCGATACGCCCCTACGCCTCTGAGCACCTGACAGACTCCACACGCACTCCCACCAACGGCTGACGGCTGACGGCTGAGAACTGATCGCCCTCAGTTCAGCCGGATGTCAATCCAGTTCGTCTGCCCGGCGACGATAGTCACTGTCCCCTTGAAGCGCAGCACGCCCTGCTTGCGCACCAGCACCGTGTACTCACCCTCCGGCAGGTCGCCGTGCGTGAAGTGCTCGCCGTAGTACGGGTCGGCGTTGACTGTCTCATCGGCGTAGGAATAGGTCATGCGGCTGGGGCCGGTTTCCGACTGGAGGGTGATCGCCACATCGTGCAGCCGGTTGCCATAGGCGTCGGTGATGCGCCCGGCCAGCGTGCCGAAGGTCGGCCAGGGGCGAATCCACAGGTCGGGGTTGTAGGTGCGGTAGTAGTCGTAGGGGTTGCCGAGGCGCACTTCCAGGTGCAGGTGCGACCCCAACGCCACGCCCGTTGCGCCGACCTGCCCGATGCGCTGCTGTAGCTCGATGCGCTGGCCCGCCGCCACATCTACGTGCGACAGGTGCCCGTAGAGCGTGTAGAGCGGCTCGCCGGTTGGCGCGCGCTGGTCGTGCTCGATGACGACCAGGTTGCCGTAGAAGTCGGTGGTTGGCCCGAATTGGGTGATGCTGTCGCTGCCCGCGTAGATCACCCAGCCGCTGGCCACGGCCAGCACCGCTGTGCCCAGCGGATTCTGGATGTCAATGCCGTGATGGGTCTGGAACTGCCCGCCGCCCGTCGAGCCATAGGGATAATTGCGGCTGGCGTAGTCGCGCACGCTGCCAGAGGAGTCGCGCGGGAAGGGGCGCGCCAGCCAGTAGTGATCCTGCGGCTCGCGGGTCTGGTCAAAGGGCGCATCCGCCAGAGGGGCCGGCGTGGACGTTTGCAGCGTCACCTGGGTGGAGCGCGGCGTGTTGGTCGGGTAGGGCGTCGCGCCTGCCTGCGCCTCCGGCAGCAGGGCGATGGCAGCCGGCTGCTGAGCGGGCGTGTGGGGGGACGTGGCCGAGGGCGCGCGCGTAGCCTGTTGCTGCACGGCGATGAATGTCGCCAGCGCGTCCTCGGTGGGCGAAGGGGCAAGCGTCGGCCCCGCCGATACTGCGCGCAAGCCCTGTTCGCACGCGGCCACGCTCAGCGCCGCGACTATCCAGACTATCCACACAACCCACAGCCGTCTTGTCATCCCGTTCCAACCCATCTCTGTGTCGCCGAACCCGCGCTCAGCCTTCGGTGATCCGGTGTCTCTGGCGGCGGCCCCTGGATGCTGGTCGCGTAGGGGCGCTGCTCTACTGCGCCCGGTAGGGATGCTGCTCTGCTGCGCCTCCGTAGGGGCGTATTGCGATACGCCCCTACGCACAGACTTCCGAAGCCTTACATTCGGCTCTATCCCAGTCCCGCCCGCGCCTCGACAGTCTGGATCACGGCGTCGCGGATGGCCCGTGCGCTCTCGACCAGCGCGCTTGCGTCGTGGCGCAGACGCGCGGCAAGCTGTGCGTCGTCCAGGTTGGCCGCGTTGAGGCGCACGTTCATGGCCGCGCCCTCGACCGCCGCCAGCCCCATCAACGCGGCTGTGGCCGCGTCGCTGGCCGCGTCGACGTTGCCGTGCGCGGCAACCTGCTCGGCCAGGCGCATTGCTTCCAGCGCCAGCCGCGCCACGTTGAGCGGCACGTCTGCGGCATGGGCGGTGGCTTCCTGAATGGCAGCGGCGCGCGCCGGATCGTCTTTGGGCAGGCGAAACGCTTCCAGCACGCTCTCGAAGGCTGCGCTGTCCTCGTCAATGGCGTCCAGCAATGGCGCGCGCAGCATGGCGGCGGCGGCGGCTATAGCGCGCATGGTCTCCTCGACGGCGGCGTAACGCTTCTTGCCGACCGTCACCTGGGCAACCATCTCGGCCAGCGCCGCGCTCAGCGCTCCGGCCAGCGCCGCAACTGCGCCCCCGCCTGGCGTCGGCGTCCCCGCCGCGACCGCTGCGACGAACGTTTGCGGGGTGCCTGCGGGCGGGGGGACGGTCAGCACCGGGCGCGCGGCGTCTTCGGGGATGGGCGGCTCCTCGGCGACCAGCGCAGCTTCGGCGGCCTCTGCCTGCTGGATGCGGTATTCCAGAATCTGGTCGGGCATGAACTTGTCTAGCTGGAGGTACCAGCGCGCCGCGTCCACGAAGAACTCCTGCGGGGCCAGGCCGATCAGCTCGCTGGTCGTCACCGTCACACCGTAGCGAGCGGCCTCGCGCCGGATCAACTCGACGACGCGGGCGACGGGCGTTCGCCGGTAGTCGGTCAGGTTCATCGAGACCTGCGCCTGGCCTTCGACGAGGAAGCCCGCTGCTTTGAGGAAGCGCAGCCCGCCGTTGGAGTGACGCACGGCGCGGGCGATCTTGTTGGCGATGGACACGTCGCTCGTGTTCAGGTAGACGTTGTAGGCGACCAGGGGCGGGCGCGCGCCGATGATCGTCGCCCCGGCAGTTCCCAACTCCGCCGGGCCGAAGTCCGGCATCCGCGCCGGGTCTACGGCGATGGCTTCCTTGAGTTGCTCGTACTGGAAGTGCGCGTTGCGCAGGTCGGCCAGGTTGCGGCGCTCCGGCTGGGTGGCGGCGAACTCGTAGAGGAAGACGGGGATGCCCAGTTCCGCCCCGACGCGCTGGCCCAACCGCTGGGCGATGGCTACGCAGTCGTCCATGGTCACATCGCGGAGGGGCACAAAGGGCACCACGTCGGTCGCGCCCAGGCGCGGGTGCTCGCCCTTGTGCCGGGTCATGTCAATCAGGTCGGCGGCCTGGCGGATGGCGGCGAACATGGCCGCTTCGACGGCTTCCGGCGTGCCTACCAGGGTCACGACCGAGCGGTGATGGTCAGCGTCGCTGGTTGTGTCCAGGATGTGCACGCTCGCTGCCGAGCGCATAGCGCGGACG
>JAGPFT010000245.1 GCA_018056405.1 Anaerolineae bacterium | reverse complement strand
ACAGCGGCAGAGCAGCGCCCCTACCTGACAACTTTCGCTCGTACCCATCCCCAGATAGCCCTTGCATTGCGCTCTGCTCTATGGTAGCATGGCGTCCGCTTGTTTGAACAGACCTTCGTGAGGCATTCCTATGGCAAAGTGTGAAGTGTGTGGCAAAGGGCCGCAGTTCGGGCACAATGTCAGCCACTCGAACCGCAGGACCAGACGACAATTCAGGCCGAATATCCAGCGCGTGCGGGTGATGGAGAATGGCCACCTGGTGAGCAAGTACATGTGCGCCAAGTGCATCCGCACGATGGGCAAGGACGCCAAGATTCGCACGGTGTAGTTCTCGTTCGCTGCACCGCGAGCATTGTCAAGAGCCAGCCTGTGCTGGCTTTTTCGTTTGATCTCAGCTAGCACTGGCCGCTGCCCGCAAACCGGCGATGGCCCCGCGAATGCCTTCGGCGGCCCCAAAGATCGAAGTCCCGGCGACGAGCACATTTGCGCCATGCGCCACGACGAGCGGCGCTGTCTGCCGGTCAATGCCGCCATCTACCTGCACGTCTAGGGGGCGGCCCAGTTCTGTGATCATGGCGCGAACCTGGCGAATCTTGCGCAGAGTCAGCGGGATGAACTGCTGCCCGCCAAAGCCAGGATTGACGGTCATGACCAGCACCATGTCTACTTCCGGCAGAATCTCCTCGGCCAACACAGCGGGGGTGTGCGGGTTGAGCACAACCGCCGGTTTTGCTCCGAGTTCGCGAATCTGCTGTACCACGCGGTGCAGGTGCGGGCACGTCTCCACATGGACGGAGATGATGTCGGCGCCGGCTTCGACGAAAGCGGGAATGTGTCGCTCCGGCTCGACGATCATCAGGTGTACGTCCAGCGGGAGCGAAGTTGCGCGACGTGCAGCAGCCACGACGAGCGGCCCCATGGTGATGTTGGGCACGAAGCGGCCATCCATGATGTCCACATGGATCGAGTCAGCGCCGCCGGCCTGGGCTTCGGCGATCTGCTCGCCCAGGCGCGTGAAATCTGCCGCCAGAATGGACGGCGCAATGCGTACAGGCTCTGGCACGGAGGTCTCCTCGTTGCGTGTGCGCCGGGTATCTTAACTGAAATGGCGCGCAAAAACCAGTGCGCAGTTGGCGAGGGTGTATGCAAAGGGTGTCAGTGATACGTGTGACGCTGGCAGTAGCCTTACCCCCAGCCTTGCCCCGCTCGGCTTGCCCCCTCTCCACGTCGTGGAGAGGGGGCGGCGAGGCGCGCCAGCACCGCACGGAGGTGAGGCTAAGGAGCGCGACCCTGGTGCCTGACAGGTTTTGCACGCACCCGTTGGCGTTGGTGCGTGCAGCATCTATCAGGCGGTAGGGGGGTGCTCTCTGCTGCGCCCCTACGATCCAATTCTGTCCACGACGTGAGATGCACGGGCCAACGCCACTCTTTGCAGAGCTAGAACACCAGTGCTAGAATGAAGTGACGAAATTGATGGGATAGGTTGCAGCGAGTGGGCATATCGGCGCTGGCAGGTGAAGGGAACGAGTCGGATGGCAAGGCAGAGGACCGCCGCTGGCGGTCGTTCTACTTCTGAGCGGCGACGTGCGCCAGGTGAAGAGAAGGCAGCCAAGCCTGCCCCGCAAGGACAGAAGCCGCGTCGAGGCGAGAGCCAGCCGGCCAAGTCCCAGGGAAAATCAACGGGCAAGGCTTCAGCGCCGCGTCCGGCAGCCCGGCAGTCGCTGGCGCGCAAGAGTAAGCCGCCGGTGGCGGGCCGGGCGCGGGTGCGTCCCACCATCCAGAAGCGCGCCAGCCTCGCCCAGCAGGCGCGCCAGATCACCGGCAGAGTCATCGCCAGGGCAACCGATCGCGAGTTTTGGCAGGGTGCGGCTCAGCAGCTCCCTCCCTGGATTGACGAACTGGGCGCGCTACTGCTGATTGTAGTGGGGGTGGTGACGCTCAACGCGCTGCTCAATACCTCCTCTGAAGCGCCGCTGGCAGTCACGCTCGCGCGCGCGCTGCGCCAGTTCTCCGGCCATGCCGCCTACGCTATCGCTCTGGGGCTGATGCTGGCCGGTGTGGTGGTGCTGATGCCCAAGTTTGGTCGCACCGTCCGCATCGGATGGGAGCGCATCCTGGCTTTCGAGCTAGGGTTCGTGGCGCTGGCGGCTTTGCTGCATCTGTGGGCGAATGACCCTGAGCCGCGCGTGCTGGCCAGCGAAGGCGAGGGCGGCGGCTATCTGGGCTGGCTGCTCACGGAACTGCTGTCGCTGACGGGCATGAGCCGCCTGCTCATGGGGGTCTTCTTCTTCGCACTGCTGATCGCCAGCGTGATCTTGTTGCTGCGGCTGCGGGTGCAGCATGTGCTGCTGGCGGTGCAGTGGGTCCGCGCGCAGCTTGAGGGCGGCCTGAATCGCCTGGGCGATCCGGACGGGCACGCGGATGTTTCGCCCGCTCCCCCTGAAGGAAAGAGGAACCCTGCGGCGCGTGGCGCTATTGGTGAGGTTGGCGCGCTGGACGATGATCCCCCCGACCCGCTGCCAACGGAGGATCGCCTGGCGAACATAGAACGGCAGGACAGCGCTATCCAGGCGCGCGACAAGCTCGGCGCGGCGAATGGGCGCAGCCTGGTCTCGCCGGGCGGGCCAGGCGAGCGCGAGTCGCTTGTGCCGCGCGATCTCCCCCTCACTGCGGCGGCCAACGGCGTGCGCGGGCGCATCCGGCGAGCATCGCCCGAGGCGGAAGGAGGGCGCACCTTCACTGTGGATGACTTCCGTGAGGTGAAGAAGGTCGGCAAGCGCGACCCCAATCTGCCGCCGCTGGACTTGCTGAACGATCTGGAACTGAACGTCCCCACTGCCGAAGAGATCAACACCAACGCGCGCATCATCCGTCACACGCTGCTCGAATTTGACGTGGAGACGGAAGTGATTGATGTCAAAGTGGGGCCGACGGTCACGCAGTACGCGGTGTCGCCACTCACCGAGCAATTGACCGAGGACGGCGAGCGAGTCGTCAACCGCGTGCGGGTGAGCGAGATCACCAACCTCAACGGCGACCTGGCGCTGGCGCTCTCCGCCAAGCGATTGCGCATCCAGGCCCCGGTGCCGGGTGAGGCGTATGTCGGTGTGGAAGTGCCCAACCGCCAGCCGAGCACCGTTGCGCTGCGCCCGGTGCTGGAGTCCGAGGCGTTCTACAGGTACCGCAACCATCCCCTGGCGTTGCCCCTGGGACGCGACACTTCCGGCGCGGCGTTCGTGGCTGACCTGGGGACGATGCCGCATCTGCTCATTGCCGGGACGACCGGTTCGGGCAAATCTATCATGCTGGCGGCAATGACGACGGCGCTGGTGATGAATAACACGCCGGATCGTGTGCGGCTGGTGCTGCTCGACCCCAAGATGGTCGAGTTGAGCCGCTTCAATGGGTTGCCGCACCTGCTGGGGCCGGTGGAGACAGAACTGGATCGCATCATTGGCGTGCTGCGCTGGGCTACCCGCGAGATGGATCGGCGCTACCGGCTGCTGGAACAGGAAGCGGCGCGCAATATTCATGTCTACAACGCGGGGCTTGGCCGAAAACAAGCTGCAGAACACCTGCCGTACATCGTGATCATCATTGATGAGATCGGCGATCTGATGATGCTGCGTCCCGACGAGACGGAGCGGGCACTGACTCGCCTGGCGCAGATGGCGCGGGCCGTGGGGATACACCTGATGGTCGCCACGCAGCGGCCCAGCGTGGACGTGATCACTGGATTGATCAAGGCGAACTTTCCGGCGCGTATCTCGTTCGCCGTCGCGTCCAGCATTGACTCGCGGGTGATCCTGGATACGTCCGGGGCCGAGACGCTCATGGGACGGGGCGACATGCTGTTCCTCGCGCCCGATGCCGCCGGGCCGCAGCGCATCCAGGGTTGCTATGTCTCGGACGAGGAAGTCGGCGCGGTCGTCGAGTGCTGGAAGCGGTGGCACGCGGAGCAGATCGCAGCGGGCACGCTGGAGCCGATCACGATTGGCCCCTGGGAGCGCGGCATGACCCGCCGCGAAGTGCTGGCCGAAACAGACCCTATGCTCGAAGAGGCCATCGCCCTGGTCATCGAGGCGGGCGAAGCTTCGGCTTCGCTCATTCAGCGCCGGCTGGGGCTGGGCTACCCGCGCGCGGCGCGTATTGTGGACTTGCTGCACGAGTTGGGCGTTGTCGGCGAGCCGAAGCCGGGCGGGCGGACGCGCGATGTGCTGGTCAAGCCGGGCACAGACCCGTTCGAGGGTCTCGTGGACAGGCGGCTCAAAGGCCGGGAGTGAGGGCCAGGGGCGCACCCCTGAGCATCGCCTACCGCCTGGACAGCGCTGTCGTGTGCTATAATGACGCCCGTGTTGCGCGGGCAGAACAAGCGCAAGGGTGGGCGTAGCAGGCCGGAGGAGCCGACATGAGTGAGCGGCCCGATTCGCTGGGAGGAGTTCCGCCGAAGGATGTGACCGGCCAGGACCAGGGCTGGCCACACAGCATCCCCCAGCCAGTTGATCCAGGGCATCGGGTGCTGATTGTTGAGGACGATGTGGAACTGGGCGTTATCCTGCGCACTATCCTGGCGCGAATGGGGTTCGAAGCCTGGCACGCAGCGGACGGCCAGCAAGCGTTGGAGTTGTACGCCAGCGAGAAACCCGACCTGGTGCTGCTGGACATCGCGCTGCCGGACATCACCGGTTGGCGGCTGCTGGAAGAAATGCGCGAGCGGCCTCATGGCGGGGCCAATCCGGCTTTTCTGGTCATCACGGCGTATGGCGATCCGGCTAACCGGCTGATGGGCAAACTCCAGGGTGTGCAGGGATACCTGATCAAGCCGTTCAAGGTGGAAGAGATCGGGCGGGCTGTGATGAGCGCCCTGCAGCTCCATGCATGATGAGCATCGCTCAGCGGTCTGTGCAGTTCGCCAGCGCCGCTTCGGGCGGCGAGGCGCGCGCCGGCATCTCTCACGTTGGTTGCTGCCCGCCCTGCTAATCGGGTGGCTGGCAGGCGTCGCCAGTAGTCCTGCCGCGCCCTCTTGGGCGCTCTCAGCAACAGCCACTTTCAGTCCACTCCCCGCCCCAACCATTCAGCCAACTCTGGTGCCGGACGATCTTGGAAGCCTGCATGACCTGGCCGCCGCGCAGATTGCCGCGCATGAATGGGACGCCGCCGGGCGCACGCTGCGCGCCCTGCTTGCGGCCTGGCCCGACGACGCTGCCGCGCACCTGCGATTGGGGATGCTGCTGGCCCCGCTCGAATCCGAAACAGCAGCGCAGCATTTACT
>JAGPFT010000244.1 GCA_018056405.1 Anaerolineae bacterium | reverse complement strand
GTACATGCCCATACAGCCCTCGTCGAAGATGCCGAGGATGGCTTTCTCGTGTTTGAGCTGTGCGGCCAGGGCTTCGCCGTCACACCGGGCGGCAGGCACACCAACAGCGCGACGGGGCTGGTCGGGGTCGAGATCATCGTCGGGAGCGGTTCCGAGGCGTTGACGCATTACGCCAGCCTGTTCGGCGTCAGTCCACCAGCATGGTTCACAGGTGAGCAGGCCATCGGCGACATTATCCTGCGCGCAAGTTCCGAAGCAGAGTCGCGGCAGTCCTTGTTTGCCCTGCATCTGGTGTTCAGCAACACTGATGAGCAAGAGTTCTCCCAGGCTCAGACACACGACGTGTGCATCCGTTGTTTGAGGAGTCCATGCGTCCCAAAGAATCCGACGACATACAACTTGACTCGCATCCGATATTGTCATATAATGAAATCAGTTTTCATTTTGTGAAAACAATACCCATTCCGGCTGTGTGGAGCAGAGGCCGGCCATGGCAACAAAATCCACTGAATTGAGCATCACCGTCATCAAAGCGCTCGCCCTTCTGGAGATCGTCGCCGACTCTCCGCAGCCACTTACCCTCTCCGAAATCGCGGCGCAGGCTTGTTTCGACCGCAGCACGACTTACCGCTTGCTCAACACGCTCGTGGAAGCAGGCTACTTGCTGCGAGACGACGCCTCGAAGCACTACCGGCTCAGCTATCGCCTGGTCGCGCTAAGTCGTAACCTGCTTGCCGACAACGAAGTGTCCCGCATGACGCTTCAGGTCCTCGAGAAGATTGCGGCTGAGACAGGCGAGACCGTCCACTTCTCAGCGCTCGATGGGATGCAGACCGTCCTCATCCAGAAAGTGAAGGGGACACAGTTGGTCGCGGTCGATTTCCAGTTGGGCGACCGCTCCATGCTGCACTGCACATCCATCGGCAAGGCAGTGCTTGCCTTCCAGGACGCTCCGTTCGTGGAGAAGGTGATCGCCGCCGGCCTGCCCGCTCTGGCAAGCCGCACCATCACCCACCCTGACGCTCTTCTCGACGAACTGGCGCGTGTGCGCGCCAGGGGCTATGCGCTGGACGACCACGAGTTCTCCGACAGCATGCGCTGCATCGCCGTACCCGTGTTCGGCCCCGATGGGCGGGTCACAACCGGGATCAGCATCTCAGGACCCGACACGCGTTTCAGCCTCGAAAAACTTGAAGAACTCAAAGTGCCGATGCTGGCAGGCGCCCAGGAGTTGTCGCGGCGAATGGGTGGCCGGCGCGGAAATTCGACCCACTCAGTTCAGTCGCCGATCTGAACATCCGGAGGATTAAGCCGCTTTGAGCGGTTGACCAAGCCAGTACTCTTGAGCAGATCATTCAAGGAATGAGAGCGCCGACTATGAGAATGCTGATCGACGGCCAGTGGGTTGAAGCAGAAGGAGAGGGCTGGATCGAGGTCTGCAACCCTGCCGATGACGTCCTGATCGACCGGGTGCCGAGCGCTTCGCTCGCTGACGCGGCCCGCGCCGTTGAAGCGGCCCAACACGGCAAACAGCGCATGGCCGCTCTTCCGGCTCACGAGCGGGCCGCGATTCTAATCCGCGCCGCAGAGTTGATAGAACAGCAAATCAATCCGCTGGGCGAGCTTCTTGCGCGCGAGAACGGCAAGCCCATTCAGCAGACGCGTGACGAAGTGCGGGTCACCGCGCGCATCTTTCGTGGGTTTGGGGAAGAAGCTAAACGCCTCTTTGGGCGCGTCATTCCGATGGACGCCGTGCCCGGCAACGAGCGCCATGTGGCGATAACGATCCGCCAGCCGATCGGCGTAGTGGCGGCCATCGTCCCTTTCAACTATCCGGTCGAGTTGTTCTCCCACAAAGCAGCCGCTGCACTGGCGGCGGGCAATGCGGTCATCACCAAGCCGCCAATCCACTGCCCGCTCACGGTCCTCAAGATTGCGGAGATTATGGAACAGGCGGGTTTGCCCCGCGCCGCTCACCAGGTCATTACAGGCCCCGGTGGCCTGTTGGGCGACTTCCTGGTCGCCCACCCGGATATTCAGATGGTGACTTTCACTGGGAGCACGAAGACCGGCCAGCGCATCTCGAAATTGGCTGCCGAGACGCTCAAACGCGTGCAGTTGGAGCTTGGGGGGAACGACGCCCAGATCATCTGCGCAGATGCCGACCTTGAGCGCGCAGCTGAGGCCGTAGTCTTGGGACGGCTGGCGCGCGGCAATGGTCAGATCTGCTGCGCCGTCAAGCGCATCTTCGTCGAAGCTCCTGTCTACGACCAGTTTGCAGAGATTCTGAGCGAGAAAGCGCGCCGGCTCAAAGTGGGGGACCAGCTCGAGGAAGACACTGACATCGGCCCCCTGATCCACACCAGCGCGGCAGAGGAGGTTGAAGCGGCCATCCGTGAGGCCGAAGCTGTTGGCGCAAAGGTGCTGGCGGGTGGGCACCGGCGCGGCAGTTTCGTCGAGCCTACCGTGATCGGCAGTGTGCCGCTCGGGTCCAACCTTCTGCGTGAAGAAGTGTTCGGCCCCGTCGCCCCTATAGTACCCTTTCACGACATTCGGGAAGCCGTGGAATTGGCCAACAGCAGCCGCTTCGGGCTTCAGGCCGCGGTCTTCACGAACGACATTTCGCGGGCGTTCGACATCGCCTATCGTCTTGAGGTGGGGGGTGTCATCGTGAACTGGTCAACGGCGGTGCGGGTTGAAACATTGGCTTTCGGCGGAGTCAAGTTCAGCGGCCACGGGCGCGAGGCCATCCACGATACACTACTCGAGATGACGAACCAGAAGTCAATCTTGTTCTTCAACGCCCTTTCGCCGCAAGTGATGGAGTTCTGAGTTGATGAGCGATCGCCCGCTGCTCGAGATGCGCTCGGTAAGCAAGCGCTTCGGGAACACCCAGGCGCTTGACGACGTACATTTTTCTGCTGCGGCAGGCGAGGTGCATGCCATTTCGGGCGAGAACGGCGCGGGCAAATCCACGTTGATGAAGATCCTGTCTGGCGCCGTCCAGGCTGACACAGGCGAGATTTTCCTGAACGGTATGCCAGTCTCTATCGCCTCGCCCCACGACGCACACCGGTTGGGCATCCACACCGTCTACCAGGAGTTCAGCCTGGTTGGCCACCTCTCGGTCACCGAGAACATCCTAATCGGCCGTCTGCCCCTCTCGCCGGTGACGCACCTGATTAACTGGCCCGCCGCGCATCGCCGCGCGCGCGAGTTGCTGGCCGAAGTAGGCTTCGAAGATTTCGACGTCCGTCAGAAAGCCTCCCAGCTAAGCGTGGCCCACCAGCAAATGGTCGAACTTACGAAAGCGATTGTGGAGAAGCCGCGCATCCTGATCCTAGACGAACCGTCGGCTGTGCTCTCGCAGCGCGAGTTGGGTTATCTGCTGGCCCTCATCCGTCGCCTGCGCGACGAGGGGATTCTTGTACTGTACATCTCGCACCGACTCGACGAGTTGTTCCAGGTAGCCGACCGGATTACCGTGCTCAAAGACGGGAAGCTGGTCGGCACGCTGGCCAGCGCCGAGGCGAACGAGGAACAGTTGATCACGCTGATGGTTGGCCGGACGCTCGAGGAGTTCTACCCCGAGCGTGAGGCGCAGCCGGAGGATGTTCTGCTCGCGGTGCGCGGCCTCACGCGCGAGCCTGACCTCCGCGACATCAGCTTCACAGTGCGGCGGGGCGAGATCGTCGGCATGTTTGGGCTGGTCGGCAGCGGGCGCACGGAACTGGCGCGCTGTCTGTTCGGTGCCGATCGCTTCGACGCAGGGTCGATCACCCTCAACGGCGCACCCTTCCGGCCTAAAAGCCCCCACCAAGCGGTCGAGGCGGGATTGGCGCTCCTGACTGAGGACCGCAAGAAGAGTGGGCTGGTGCTCACCGCGTCGATCCGTGATAACGCCAGTCTGGCTGCCTTTCCGGCGATGAGTTGGTTCGGAATCATCAAGCGTGCAGAGCAGGACCGGCAGGTCAAGGGTAAGGTCGACGAGCTACAGATCCAGCCGCCCGACATCGAACGCCTCGTGCAACAACTCAGCGGCGGAAACCAGCAGAAAGTCGTGCTGGCGAAATGGATGCTGGTTGATGCCAGACTGATCATCCTGGACGAGCCGACACGGGGGATCGACGTCGCGACCAAGGTCGAAATCTATCAAATCATGCACCGCCTCACGCAGTCAGGTGTCGCGTTTTTGCTCATCTCCTCGGAAATGCTCGAGATCCTCGGCATGAGCGACCGGGTGCTTGTAATGCGCCAGGGCATGCTGACCGGGGAGCTAAACCGCGCCGAAATGACAGAGGAGAAGTTGCTGTCGCTGGCCATGGTTGGCCAGAAGGCGCATAACGGGAACGGAGAGTAGGAGTCCCATGCAAACATCGTCGCAGACCAGTGACCTGAGTCTACCCTCTTCGAGTCCTGGGCGCGCGGTACTGCGCGCCTTCCGGGCGGCCGGCGCGCGTGTTCGCTGGGTAGACCTGCTGTTTGTCACGTTGTTCGTCGTATTACTGATCTACACGGCGCTCACCTCCGAGAACTTTTTCACCGAGCGCAATATCAGCAACATTCTGCGCCAGAACGTGTCCAATGGTCTCATCAGTCTGGGCATGCTACTTGTGATCCTGACAGGCGGGATTGATCTGTCGGTGGGTTCGGTAGTGGCGCTGGCGGCGATCCTGGCGGCGGGGCTGCAGCAACAGATATCGGTTCCGCTGGCGATCGGCGTGGCGATGTTGGCAAGCGCCGCCTGTGGCTTATTCAACGGCGTTATGATCGCGCGCTTTAGGCTGGAGCCGTTCATCGTCACCTTGGCAACGATGGGGGCTATCCGCGGGGCAGTGTACGTCTATTCCGAGACGCCCCAGTCACCTGCGAACCCGGATTTCCGACGCATCCTCGGCGGCTTTGTCGGCGGAGGCGGAGTATTGGATTCGCTGGCCATCGCGGCCGTGATCATGTTCGCCTGCTATCCTCTCGCCTGGCTGTTTCTTAACCGGACGACGGTGGGGCGCGCCGTGGTCGCCATTGGCGGCAATCGTGAAGCAGTGCGGTTGGCCGGGATCAACGTCGAGAGCAAGATCGTCCTGGTCTATATGCTCTCGGCGCTGCTGTCCGGACTGGCCGGGGTGCTCCTGGCGGCGCGGCTGGGCATCTCGCAGCCAAGACTGGGCGAGGGCTACGAGCTGGACGCGATTGCGGCGGTGGTCATCGGCGGCGGCGTGATGGGCGGCGGTGGTGGGGGCGCGTGGGGCACACTCGGCGGTGTCTTCGTGCTGGGA
>JAGPFT010000243.1 GCA_018056405.1 Anaerolineae bacterium | reverse complement strand
AAGCCGATCTCAACGCCTGTCCGTCCCCTCTCCACCACGTGGGGAGGGGATTTAGGGGTGGGGGCTACTACACACCATCACCTTGCCCATCTCAAGGATTCTCATCTGCCTGTCCGCCCCTGAACTCCGCCGGCGAAGAGAGGGGGGAGGTAGAACAGCGCGTACGGTAGAGGCGCTTGCTCTGACCTCCAGATATTCGATTTGGCGATTTGCGCTATCGCTGCTATCATTTTTCCATTCTCGCGCAAACGTTTCGCGCAAACGTTTTCATCGTATTTGCTTTGGTGCCTGCCTCCGCGCTAGGCACCTCACTGACGCGCCGTTTGTGGAGTAACAGAGTTATGGTCAAGCCCAAACGTTATCATGGCACGGTGAAGAGTTTTAGCATGTATGGGGGTTTAGGCACGATTGCACTAGCCGATGGACGAGAGGCGCTCGTCCGCTATTCGGCGATTCGCGGCACTGGTGTTCGCACGCTGCGCGAAGGTGCGCTTGTGTCGTTTGTGCTCGAAGAAACGCGGCGCGGGTTGTGCGCTGTGTGTGTGCAGGACGAGTCGGCTGAGCACTGAGACGCCGGCGATTCGCTGCGATTGCTTCCTCACAGCACTTCCTCCTGGTCTGGCCCACCGTGGGGTGGTAGACCGTATTCTGCTGCGTGCCTTACAATCAAGTCGAGGGAACATCGGCCTGGCTCGCAAGAGTCAGGTTGCCGCGCGCTGGATGAGCGCGCCTGACTGACACTGGATCAAAGCGAAGTCTGAGCGCGACTTCGTTTGACGTTGGAACAAACAATCCGCAGACACATCAGTCCTTGAGAGACCGTTGAGAAGTCTTTCTAACCCCTATCCCCCCGGCCCCCTTTCCCCGCAAGCGGAGAAAGGGGGAGCAAGCTCAAGTCCCTCCCTGCTGGCGGGGAGGGATTTAGGGTGGGGTTGTCCTTCTTCTCAAACGGCCTCTGAGTCAGGGACGCTTGGGGCGTCCCTAGAGGAGTTTCTCCATGCCAAATCCCGCTAAGTTGCGCATCCTGCCCCTGGGCGGGCTGGGTGAGATCGGCAAGAACATGATGCTGATCCAGTACGAGAACGACAGCATCATCATTGATACGGGCATCATGTTTCCTGAAAACGACATGCTCGGCATTGACTACATCATCCCCGACTTCCAATACGTCATTGACCAGATAGAAGAGGGGCTGATCGTGCACGGCATCATCATCACGCACGGGCACGAAGACCACACGGGCGCTATCGGCCACGTCCTCGACGCGCTGCCCATCCCCGTCTACGCGACGGCGCTGACCGCCGGCCTGCTGGAGATCAAGATGCGCCAGTTCGGCCATACCGATCACCCGCTGCACATCTTCAAGGCGGGCGATGTGCTCCGGCTTGGCCCGTTCAGCATCGAGACCTTTCATGTCTGCCACAGCATCCCCGACGGCGTGGGACTGGGCATCAATACCCCCATCGGCCTGATCGTCCATTCCAGCGACTTCAAGTTCGACCATACGCCGGTGGACGGCTGGCCGCCGGACTTCGCCAAGCTGGCCGAGTTCGCCCAGCGCGGCGTGCTGGCCCTGCTGTCCGACAGCACCAACGCCGATCAGGAAGGCTGGACGCCTTCGGAGCAGGTGATTGACCGGGCGTTCAACGAAGTCTTCGCCAGAGCCAGGGGGCGCATCATCGTCGCCACCTTCGCCTCGCTCATTTCGCGCATCCAGCAGGTGGCCCAGGCTGCGCAGCAGCACAATCGCAAGATGGCCGTCGCCGGGCACAGCATGGTGGAGTATATCAAAGTCGCCAGCAAGCTCGGCTACCTGAAGTTGCCCCCTGATCTGATGGTGCCCGTGGACCGGGCTAACAAGATGCCACCGCACGAGATCGTGATCGTGGCTACTGGCACGCAGGGCGAGCCATCGGCGGTGCTGGGGCGGCTGGCCTGGGGCGAGCACCGCCAGCTTGAAATCGAGCGCGGCGACACAGTGATCATGTCCGCGCACCCTATCCCCGGTAACGAAGAGCTGGTGCACCGCACGATCAACAAGCTGATCCAGCGTGGGGCGCACGTCATCTACGATCCCATCGCCCAGGTGCATGTTTCCGGCCACGCACGCCGCGAGGAACTGAAGCTGCTGATCAACCTGCTGCACCCCAAGTTCTTCATCCCCGTGCACGGCGAGCTACGCCATCTCACTCAGCACAGCCTGCTCGCCCAGGAATTGGGCATCCCGGTGCAGAATATCGCCGTCGTCGAGAATGGGATGGAGATTCTGCTCAGCCCTGACCGCCTGGAGGTAGGCGAGCGCGTGCCCGGCGGCTACGTGTTCGTGGACGGCAAGGGCGTGGGCGATGTCGGCCCGATTGTCATGCGCGACCGCGAGACGTTGGGCCGCGATGGCTTCGTCAGTGTGCTGGTGTTGATTGACGCCGAGACGGGCGAACTGGCCGAGCCGCCGGAAGTGATCTCGCGCGGGTTTGTCTTCCTGCGCGATGCGTCCGAGCTGATCGAGATGGCCCAGCAGCGCATCGCCGAGGTCGTGCGCGAGCACGAGCGCGGTAGCCTGACGGTGGCCATCCAGGACGCGCTGGCCAAGATGTTCTACACCGAGACCAAGCGCCGCCCGATGACCTTCGCCTTCGTGCGCGAAGTGAGCCTGGCGAAATGAGGGGTGGCTGGCCCCCGCTTGGCTGAGGGCAGCGCGAGACGGCCCTTAAGACTTCCGAAGTTTTCGGAAACTTCGGAAGTCTGCGCTTGAGGCACCTGCGCTACTTAGCCTCACCCCCGCCCGGCCCACTGACACGAGCCTCGCCGCCCCCTCTCCATTCGAATGGAGAGGGGGCAAGCCGAGCGTAGCGAGGCTGGGGGTGAGGCTCGTCGCTGGCGTCACGTGAGTCGCTGACGACCTTTGCCCGTCCTCGCTTTCCCTCTAGGCACCTGTCTGGCGGCACTGTATACTGGGCGTCTCGCAGACGGTACGTAGGAGCGTATGCAATACGCCCCTACGCGATGGGTTGATGGCGTTGTTCTCCACAGGCGGTGACTCGGCACCGCTGCACACACCAGACTGAGGGCATGGCAGTGCGCACGCTTTTGCGGGATGTCGGGCGCGATACGCGCTGGGTGATGGGGTCCTACGCGCTGTGGGGCGTCGGCGAGGGGCTATGGATGTTCATCCAGCCACTCTACGCCAAGTCACTCGGTGCTACGCCGGACCAGGCCGGCTTCATGATCGGGCTGTGGGGCCTGGGCCGCCTGCTGTTCATCCTGCCCTCCGGCATCCTGGCCGACCGTTTCGGCGCGCGGCGGCTGATGTTGCCCGGCTGGTACCTGGGCCTGACCGGCGTGGCGATCATGGCCCTGGCCCCGGACTGGCGCTGGGCCGCGCCGGGCTTCCTGGTTTATGGCTTCTCGGCGGCGGCCATCCCTGTCAGTAACCTGTACATCACCCAGTCGGGGCGCTATGACCCCACGCGCCGCCCAGGGCTGCCGCTGCAAACCACGCTCACCCTGATGTGGGCGGCCTACTCAGTGGGGCTGGTCATCACGCCGGCCATCGGCGGCTGGATCGGCGAGCAGTTCTCGCTGCGCGTGGTGTACATCATCAGCACGTTCTGGTTCGTGCTGAGCACGCTGGCCATCATGCGCACGCGCCCCTACCCGACGCCGGAGCCGCCGCCGGGCGGCTACGACTATGGCGGGCTGCTGCGCCGCCGGGCGATCACCGGGCCACTGATCGTGCTCACGCTCGGCTTCGTCGCCATTCTCACCGGGCAGACGCTCTCCTCGCAATATCTGGAAGAAGCGCGCGGCTTTTCGCGGGGAGCCATCGGCGTGTTCGGGTCGCTCAGCGCGCTGGGCACGGCGATTTTCAGCCTGCTGTTGGGCCGGCTGACCTCGTGGCGCGGTTTCTTTAGCAGCCTGCTGCTCGTGCTCGTCTCGTTTGCTCTGTTGATGATCACCGGCAACACGGTGGTTGTGGCGCTAGCTGCTTTTCTGCTGGGCGCGCACTATGCCGCGCGCCCGCTGGCCGCCAGCGTGATCGGCGAGCGCGTGCCCGCGCACCAGCACGGCATCGCCTACGCCCTGGTGGACGCGATGGCCGGGCTGGCAACCCTGATCGGCACCAACGCCGCCGGCAGGCTGTACACGGCCAACCCTGAGTGGCCTTTCGCCGCCGGCATGGTGGGCATCGTTCTGCTGACAGGGCTGGGCGTGGCGCTGCGCTTGCGCGGCACAACCCGCGCCCTGCGCCTGCGTATACTACGTGTAGGGCGATAGATCGGCGGGCGGATCGGCGTCACAGCCGATTGCCCGGTTCAGGAACACAACTGCAAGGAAATCCGCCATGACCAAACAAAAGCGCAACGCCAACCCGGACCTGCTCGCCCGGCTGTGGAACGATACGGTGCTCGGCTGGCGGCTGCTGTTCGACCGGCGGGTGAGCGGCCCGGCCAAGCTCATCCCGCTGCTGATCGTAGCCTACATCTTCTCGCCAATTGACCTGGTGCCGGATGTTCTGTTGCCGTTCGGCGTGGTGGACGATCTGAGCGCCTTTCTGCTCGGACTCCAGCTATTCATCCGCAGCGCCCCGCGCGAAGTGGTGGATGAGCATCGCGGCGTGCGCCCGCGCCGTCAGCCGGGCGGTTACACCCCGCCGCAAGACGCGCAGATCATCGAGGGCGAGTACGAAGTGCGCGACGAGGACTGAGCGCGATGCCGCCGTCGCCCGCCAGACCCTGACCTTTGCCAGCGAGCGCCGCCCATGAAGATCGGCATCCTGTCCGACACGCACAACCACCGCCGCAACACCGAGATCGCCCTGGCCGCGCTGCGCGAGCGCGGCGTCGAGCGCCTGATTCACTGCGGCGATCTGACCACGCCGGATATGGTTTACCTCTTCGCGGGCTGGCCGGTGACGTTCGTGCGGGGCAATATGGACATGGCGCGTGCCGACCTGGAAGTGGCAGCCCGGCAGATTGGAGCCTTGCCCCCTGCGCTCAGCCGCGAGATCGAGATCGGCGGCGCGTGGATTGGCGTCACGCACGGCCACGACAGCTCCTTGCTGTACAAGATGATGATCAGCGGCAAGTATGCTTACCTGTGCTGCGGGCACACCCACCGCCGCCAGGATGAGCTTCGCCGCCCCTACAGCGTGCGCCTGATCAACCCCGGCGCGTTGGGCGGCAGCCGGCCGCAGACGCGCTCGGTCGCCGTCCTCGACGTGGCGACGGGCGCGCTGGAGTTCATCGAGCTTCCAGAGTTGTCCTAGCAGGCAGCTACCAGC
>JAGPFT010000242.1:1812-5293 GCA_018056405.1 Anaerolineae bacterium | reverse complement strand
AATTCTCCCCATTATCCGATCAGCCCGCGCTTTGCGCCGCAGCGTCCACGAACAAGTTGTTGGGCAATTGCCAGAACGCCCCTATCCCCCGGCCCCTTCCCCCAGCAAAGCCAGGGGAAGGGGAGAGCTGCCTGCCAGATCGTCCCCCCTCTAGCTTCGCTGGAGGGGGGATTGAGGGGGAGGCGTTCAGCCAGCATTCCAGAGCTTCCCCTAGCAACAAATTGTTCGTGCACCCACCCGTCAGCGCAGCCCGGCGTGCGAACGGCCCAGGGCGTCAATCACCGCAGCAACCAGGTCGTAGCGCCCGAAGGCAGGCATGAGATACGCGCCCTGTGCCCGGCACAGAGGAGGGGAACGCCACCGCCGACTGCCTGCTAAGGCGTCCCGACAATCAGCGTCCCCAGCGGGGCAAAGGGGCCTGGTTCGCCCTCGCCAGCTACTGCTGGCAGCGGCTGCCCGTCGCCGTACCAGTACACCTTGACGCCGAGTGTGTAGGAGCCGGGTGGCAAGTCGGACGGCAGACGAACCACGTGCGTGTCGAATTGCAGCGTGCCCGACTGCCACGTCGAAGTCGGCGCGCGCCCGTCGAGCGGCGGCCCGTCGTGCTGGGCGACCAGCGTTCCCGCCGCGTCGAGCAGGAAGACGGACACGCTGTAATCGAGCGGCGGGGGCTGCTCGGCAGTCCACCACAGAGCGACGGTGATCGCCGCGCCGGGCACCGCAGTCTGCGGAGCGACGAAGCGGCGCAGGGCGAACAGATCGCCGAAGGTTGCGACGCTGGTCGGCGGTAGCTTGTCGTAGCGCAAGCTGTAGAGCGGCGTGCCCAGGTGATCCACCCACAGCGTCGCCGTGCGCTGGAAGCCCGCCTCAGCCATCAGATCGCCATACTCGTCTATCGGCGCGTCGCCCCAGCAAATGAGCCAGAAGGCATCGTGCGTCTGCAGGAAGTCCAGCAGCCGGGGCAGGAACAACTCGCGGTACTCGGCGCGCCACTCGCGCAGCGAGATGCGTGGCGTCTCCGGGCCAAGCTGCCGATCCACATAGTAGCGCGCCGGGAAATCGCCCACCCACACGTCCATCAGCACCGGCTCGCCGGGCAGATGGTGGGCGCTGACGTTGCCCACGACCGCCCGCCAGTCCGGGTAGTGGCGGCGGGCGTCCACCGTCGTCAGGGCAATGATCACGACCAGCGTCACCAGGAAAGCGCGCGCCAGGCGCGGCAGGTTGGCTAGGCCGTGCCCGGCCAGCACGGCCAGGGCCGGAGTCAGCAGGACGAAGTTGCGCACGGTGAGGAACTGCCGTCGCTCGTTGATGGCCACGATCAGCCCGGCGATCAGGACGACCGTCAGGGCCAGGTACAGCACAGGCCATAGCGGGCGCAGGCGGAGCCGCGGCATTTGCGTTTCCCCGCGCGGGTAGCGCAGCGTGACCGTGCCCAGCAGGGCCAGCCCGCCCAGGATCGCGTACCAATGGCCGAGCAGGGCGGTGCGCACCAGCCGGAACGTCTCGGCGCTGTTGGGCAGCGCGTTCTGGTAATAGAGCGGGTTGTCCCAGCGGACGCTGTTCTGGTCTACCATGACCGGCAGCCAGGGCAGGAAGCCCAGTCCGACCGCGCCAAGCAGAAAGATACCCTCGGCCAGCCGCCGCCCGCGCAGCGTCAGCAGCATGTGCAGCGCCTGGACGAGCACGAGGTACATGCCCAGGTAGTGGGTGTAGAGCAGCAGCAGCGTCGTCAGCACATAGCCAAGGCGATTGGCCCGGCCCGGCCTCCGCCGCCAGCGCACGTAGAACAGGCTGGACAGCACCACGCCCGTCGCCAGCAGGCTGTAGTGGCGCACTTCCTGCGACAGGTCAATGTGCAGGTCGGCCAGCGCCAACAGCAGGGCCGCCAGGACGCCAGTGCGCGCGCCGAACAAGGCGCGTCCCAGCGGGAAAACCGCCGCGACGGCGATCATGCCAATCAGCACGCCGAGATAGCGCCCGGCGAACTCAGTCTCGCCGCTCAGCGTGCGCCAGACGCGGAAGATCATGAAATACAGCGGGGGATGCTGGTCGGCGGCCATCGTGCGGACGACATCGCCCAGGCTCGGCCCGGCGCTGAGCAGCATCGTCCAGCCTTCATCTTCCCACAGGCTGCGCGCGCCCAGATCGTGGGTGCGCAGCGCCCAGCCCAGCAGCAGGACGAGCGCCAGCAAAAACACGAGCGCGCCGGATCGGGCGCGCGTCGCGGAGGTTCGTGCGATCATGGGGTATGCGCCACTCCCTGTCCAGGGATTCTACCCTGGCGGCGGCGTGCCGCCAACGGCCCCTGAGGGTAAGGAGCGTGCAAAACCTGTCAGGCGGAGTGATTGCGCTCCTTAGCCTCACCCCTGCTCGGTGCTGGCGCGCCTCGCTGTCCCCTCTCCAGCATGGAGAGGGGGCAAGCCGAGCGCAGCGAGGCTGGGGGGTGAGGTAAACCAGGGCGCAGCAGAGTAGCGCCCCGCGTAGGGGTGTATCGCCATACGCCCCTACGGACCTCACCCCTGCTCGGTGCTGGCGCACCTCGCCGCCCCCTCTCCAGCATGGAGAGGGGGCAAGCCGAGCGCAGCGAGGCTGGGGGTGAGGTAAACCAGGGCGCAGCAGAGTAGCGCCCCGCGTAGGGGCGTATCGCCATACGCCCCTACGGACCTCACCCCTGCTCGGTGCTGGCGCGCCTCGCCGCCCCCTCTCCAGCATGGAGAGGGGGCAAGCCGAGCGCAGCGAGGCTGGGGGGTGAGGTAAACCAGGGCGCAGCAGAGTAGCGCCCCGCGTAGGGGTGTATCGCCATACGGCCCTACGGACCTCACCCCTGCTCGGTGCTGGCGCACCTCGCCGCCCCCTCTCCACGTCGTGGAGAGGGGGCAAGCCGAGCGCAGCGAGGCTGGGGGGTGAGGTAAACCGGGACGCAGCAGAGTAGCGCCCCGCGTAGGGGTGTATCGCCATACGCCCCTACGGACCTCACCCCTGCTCGGTGCTGGCGCGCCTCGCCGCCCCCTCTCCAGCATGGAGAGGGGGCAAGCCGAGCGCAGCGAGGCTGGGGGGTGAGGCAAACCAGGGCGCAGCAGAGTAGCGCCCGCGTAGGGGCGTATCGCCATACGGCCCTACGGACCTCACCCCTGCTCGGCGCTGGCGCGCCTCGCTGTCCCCTCTCCAGCATGGAGAGGGGACAAGCCGAGCGCAGCGAGGCTGGGGGGTGAGGTAAACCAGGGCGCAGCAGAGTAGCGCCCCGCGTAGGGGTGTATCGCCATACGCCCCTACGGACCTCACCCCTGCTCGGCGCTGGCGCGCCTCGCTGTCCCCTCTCCAGCATGGAGAGGGGACAAGCCGAGCGCAGCAAGGCTGGGGGGTGAGGTAAACCAGGGCGCAGCAGAGTAGCGCCCCGCGTAGGGGTGTATCGCCATACGCCCCTACGGACCTCACCCCTGCTCGGCGCTGGCGCGCCTCGCTGTCCCCTCTCCAGCAT
>JAGPFT010000242.1:0-1712 GCA_018056405.1 Anaerolineae bacterium | reverse complement strand
GGAGAGGGGACAAGCCGAGCGCAGCAAGGCTGGGGGTGAGGCTACTGCCAGCATCACACGTATCACTGACACCCTTTGCACACACCCTACGCGAACGGGCAGCGTGCTACCCGGCGCGAATCGAGTATAATGGCCCCTGTAACTGTCAGAGAGGCCGGCGGCTTGTGCGCCGGGCAAGGCAGTAGCCTGAAGGAGTGTCGCGCGATGCATATGCGAATCGTCATGCTGGGCTTTGGCAATGTGGGGCGTGCGCTGGCGCGGCTGCTGCTGCGCAAGGCGGATGTCCTGCGCGACGATTACGGGCTGACCTTCACGGTCACCGGCATTGCCACGCAGTCGCGCGGGCGGGCGATCAACGCAGCAGGGTTGGACCTGGCGGCAGCGCTGGCGCTGGTCGAGCGCGGCGTGTCGTTGGACGCGCTGCACGCCGGGCCGCCGGTCACTGACACGTTCGCCTTCATTGACGCCTGTCCCGCCGACCTGTTCATGGAGGCGACCTGGCTCAATCCGCACACCGGCCAACCAGCGACGGACTATGCGCGCGCGGTACTGGGCAGGGGTTGCCACCTGGTCACGGCCAACAAAGGGCCGGTCGCTTATGCCTACCGCGAACTCAAGGCGCTGGCCGACGCGCATGGAGTAGGCTTCTTCTTCGAGAGCACGGTCATGGATGGCGCGCCGGTGCACGGCATCGGGCGCGAAGCGTTGCTGGCGACGACCATTCAGCGCGTGCGCGGCGTGCTCAACAGCACCACCAACTTCATCCTGACGCGGTTGGAGGAGAGCGTCCCGTTCGAGCAAGCGGTAGCCCAGGCGCAGGCCATCGGTGTGGCCGAAGCCGACCCTTCCACTGACCTGGAGGGCTGGGATGCGGCGGTGAAGATCGTCGTGCTGGCCAACGTGCTGATGGGCGCCGATCTGCGCCCCGCCGACGTAGACCGGATGGGCATCACCGGTATTACAGCCAGCGATGTGCAGAGCGCGTGGCAATCGGGCCGGCGGATCAAGCTGCTGTGCGAGGCCGTGCGCGAGGGAGGCACCGTGCGGGCCAGCGTGCGCCCGACCCCGCTGCCACTCTCCGACCCGTTGAGCCAGGTGAGCCGGACAAGCAGCGCCGTCACCTTCGAGACTGATACACTGCACGAGTTAACCCTGGTGGAAGGCGATACCGACCCGACCACGACGGCCTATGGGATGTTGGTGGATATGATCAACATTGCACGCGGGCGACACCGCGTGGGACAGAACGCATGAAGCCCAACGACGATATGCAGCGAATCGCCCAGCTTGCGTCGCCCTACAGCCCGCTGAGTCCGCCGCAGCTTCCGCTGGATTTCAGCGACTTCCTGTCGCTGGCCTGGCGCATTGACCGGCACGCCGATCAGCCGAATCTGGTGGCCTATTACCGGCAGGGCCTCAAAGCCCTGGCCCGCGCGCTGGCCTTCCACGACAAGGGATTGGGCCGGCTGGTGAGCGCCGCGCAGCCGGGCACCTTGTGCCGCTCGCTGAGCAACGTCCCGTTCCGCGAGACGGGGCGGCTGGTAGATGCTTCCGCGCGCAAGGCGGCCATTGACCAGCTTGTGCGGCTGCGCGGCGATGTGCTCTCAATCGGCGCTTACCAGTATGAGTGGCTGGTCGGCTGGCCGGGCAGCGGCATCCTCGATAACGAACTGCGCGAGCGGGTATTTGCCATCCTGTTCACAGCGCTGCGC
>JAGPFT010000241.1 GCA_018056405.1 Anaerolineae bacterium | reverse complement strand
CCTACGAGAACACCTCACCAGTCGCCAGTGCTATCGAGTGGACGCAGATTAACAAATCAACGCGGAGATTCCCGCAAAGCACGCGGTGGCGCTGCTCGGCTGTGCGTGGTTTACCTCACCCCCCAGCCTCGCTGCGCTCGGCCTGCCCCCTCTCCATCATGGAGAGGGGGCGGCGAGGCGCATTAGCGCCAAGCAGGGGTGAGGTAAAGTGGGGCGTATGGCCATACGCCCCTACGAGAACACCTCACCAGTCGCCAGTGCTATCGAGTGGACGCAGATTAACAAATCAACGCGGAGATTCCCGCAAAGCACGCGGTGGCGCTGCTCGGCTGTGCGTGGTTTACCTCACCCCCCAGCTTCGCTGCGCTCGGCCTGCCCCCTCTCCATCATGGAGAGGGGGCGGCGAGGCGCATTAGCGCCAAGCAGGGGTGAGGTAAAGTGGGGCGTATGGCCATACGCCCCTACGAGATCATTTCGCCAACAGTATCGCGAGCGGAAAAGGGGGAGCAAGCTCAAGTCCCTCCCTGCTGGCGGGGAGGGATTGAGGGTGGGGTTGTCATGACCTCTCACCCTCTCCTCACTCTCTTTTCTCTACGCTCTCTGCGCCTCAGCGGTGATCTTTTGCCCCAGAAATGAGATACGCCCCTTGCGCCGGGCCACTTTCGCATTAGCGCGTGATGAATACAATGAATAGTAGCGCAGGGTGATGAGGGAACCACGATGCGCCGCGCGGAGATCGCAGACAGGTTGCAGCAGGCGATTGCCCTGGCCCAGGCCGGCCAACATTCGGACGCGCGTCGTCTGCTCGAAGAAGTGGTCGCGGCAGACCCGCAGCAGGCGCTCGCCTGGATGTGGCTGGCGACTGTCGCCCGCGACCGTGACGAGCGCGTGCGCTGTCTGGCGCGCACCCTGGCGTTGGAGCCGGACAACCGCGCGGCGCAGGACGCTTACCAGCAACTCACTGGCCAGGCCTATATGCCGCCGCCATCGTCGCCCTCGCGCACCGGTTGGCGGCGCGCCCTGCTCGGCGACGCTCCGCTAGGACTGGGCAGCTACCTGCTTCTCCTGCTGGTCGGTGCGGCTGCGGTGGTGGTGATCGCGTTGGTAGCGAGCGGGCGCGACGACGAGAAGCAGGCCGACATCCCGCCCACGCCGCGCTTTGGGCTGCCCTCGGCCACGGCTGCCCCCCGCGTGTCGCCAACGCCTAGCGTCACACCCTGGCCCACGCGCACGCCCGGCCCATCGCCCACTCTGCTCTGGGACGTACCGCCACCTACCTGGACGCCCGTGCCGACGGATACACCCGCACCCAGCCGGACACCCGCACCCAGCGCGACGAGCACTCCAACGGCAAGCCTGACGCCGACGCCCATGCCGCCCAGCGCCACGTTCACCCCGCTCCCGCCGACCAGCACACGCACGCCCAGCCTCACCGCCCAGTCCGCAACGGCAACGTCCTCGGCGACTCATACGCCGGCGCGAACGGCCACGCGGACAGCTACGCGGACGGCGATGCCCTCTCCAACGGGGATGGGTACTGGCACTGCGCCGCCGGAGGAGGGCGAAGGCAGCGGTAGGGACGAGTCCTGATACAGATTGCCGGTCAGAGGGCGCGAGGCGTGCCTCATCCAGGCCGGGAGACCCGCCGGATAGCGCGCCAGGGAGCGCCTGCAACGAGAACAAGGAGGGCCATCAGGGAAACTCAAGGGGAAAAGTGTGCACTTTCTCGCGTATCGTGGTACAATAGGCAAGCGTAAGGTACACAGTACACTTACGCAGGTGCTAGAAAGAAACCATAAGAAGGAGAGATAACAATGGCGATTGAATTCTATGATGTAAAAATTCGTCAGAAGGTGAAGGTTGACGAGAAGGGTGTCAAGCGCGTGACCTTCAAGACGAAGGGCGGGCAGATTCGTTATGGCCTGCAAGCGAAGACAGCCGATGGCCGCAACCTCACCAAGTTCGTGTCCAAGGCGGACTGGGATAAGATGACAAACCTGCCGATTGCTAAATAGTAATCGGCAACTGTTTTGTCATGACAGTCCCATGACCAGGGGAAGCCCGCACGGGTACCGTGTGGGCTTGCCTTTTCTAGTACTATAGCCGTAGACAAGATGGTAAAAGGGCTTGGCGGCGGCGATAATGATTGTCCAGTGCACCCCAGTCATCGTGACCAACGTTTGGAGGGGTGCATCCGCCGGGGCAAACGCGCCATGTACAGCACCGTGACCACCGTGACCGGGAGCTTGTGCTCGACGTGAGCGATTTGAGCAAGGCGCAACAGGTGGCGATGAGCCTGGGTCTCTATTGAGCGCCACGATCAAGCGACCGGAAGGGAAAGGCAGGGCGCGCCGCGCGGCGCGCCCTGTGTGCTGGGAAGCAGTACCGCTCATCTCCAGATGGGGTGCAGACGCTCTCTGAATGGAACAGGCTAAGGGTACAGAACAGCGTTTGCGAAACTCGCGTCAATCAGCGCGCGCTCATCGGCTCTTTGCCACAGCTCGCGGTGTGGGTTTTGTCCATGAAACAGCCATATAGACACCCCATCCATCTTGGCAACATCCACTGCCGGGCAGAAGTCGGAGTCTCCGCTACTAGCGCAGCATGAGTGATCTGGCGCGTGGCACTGAAGCGAACCAAATCCACGCTCAGCAACACATCAATCAGTTTCTGTTCGTAGCGATATTGCCCAGAGGCATCTGGCCCACGTCGCTCTAAGCGTCCGTAGCGAACTTCAAAGCGTGGCAGCCCATCTAGCGCAGCGAAGAATTTCTGCTTCTTGGCGAAGAGGGCCTGTTCGGTCGGAGTGGGAGGATTAGACTGGTAGGGCAAGCAGTGGTAGTGGTAAGCTCGCAGCAAGTCTATCTGAGGAGAAATGCAGTTGGCGATATAATTGGATAGTTTCGAGTAGTCTATTCGGACCGCATTAAGTTCATTGTTTAGAACTTTCTCGATATAACCGCCGTCAATGAAGATGGCGATGCGGCTCATCGCGCGCGCCCCTAATCACAAATCACAAGAAAGGCCACCTGCCTGGTGGTGGGTGGCCTTTCTAACCCGTTCAACTGTCTCCTGACATCTCCCATACCCATGACGGGTATGCCAGAAACGCCAGGGCGGATAATAATCATACTATATATCTTGAGTTATCTTGGGTCAAGTAAATTCCTGGTTTGAGGCCTGGAGCAGATGGATCAGATTTCAGCTTCTATGGGGTGTGCCGTATCGCTTCTCACCTAGAGTTTCTTGGATGATTTGAATCGCCGTAAGGCCGTAAGTTGGTTGCCAGGCTCACCACTCCACCTTCGCTCTAAACGCGCTACAATCAGGCACGTGGCACCAATCCTGGTAGCTCACTTGACTGATGACTCTCGACTCCTGACTCTGAACTCACCATGACCGACTACGTACCGTCCGACCGCATCCAGGACATTCTGGCCAACCTGCCCACCGAGGCGGGCGTCTACCAGATGCTCGACCCGAACGGGACGATCATTTACGTGGGCAAGGCCAAGAGCCTGCGGGGCCGCGTGCGCAGCTACTTCCAGCCGGGCAATCATGACCCCAAGGTACTCAAGATTCGCCACGAGACGGCGGACATTCAGTTCCTCCTCACCGGCGACGAACTGAAGGCGCTCATCACCGAGGCGGAACTGATCCGCGTCCACAAGCCGCGCTACAACGTCATGCTCAAGGACGATAAGCGCTACCCGTACATCCGCGTGACTACCGCCGATGCCTTCCCCACCGTCGAGATGACGCGGCGCGTAGACCGTCGCGACGGGCACCGTTACTTCGGCCCCTTCACCTCGGCGGGCGGCGTGCGCGAAACGCTCGACGTGCTGCGCCGCGCCTTCCCCTACCTGACCTGCGACCGCGAGATCACCGGGCAGGACACGCGCGCCTGCCTGTACTACGATATCAAGCTGTGCGGCGCGCCGTGCATCGGGGCGCAGACGCGCGACGAATACCGCGAGAACATCAACGGGCTGATGCGCGTGCTCTCCGGTCACGCCCAGGAAGTGCTGGCCGACCTGCGCGCGCAGATGGAGGTGGCAGCCGAGGCGCTTGACTTCGAGCGGGCAGCTATCCTGCGCGACCGGATCAAGGTCGTGGCCCAGATCTCCTCGCGCCAGCGGCTCGTGGCCGACATTGACGCCGATCAGGACGTGATCGCCTTTGCCCAGGAGGGCAGCGACGCCGTCGTGCAGATGTTCCTCATCCGCAGCGGGCGGCTCATCGGCAGCGAGGTCTTCGCCCTGGAAGGCTCCGAAGATACCAGCGCGGCGGACATTGTGGAGGGCTTCCTGACCCAGTTCTACCAGGACGCGGCGGACATCCCCCGCGAGGTCGTCCTCCCCGCCGACGTGCAAGAGGCGCGCATTATCGAGCAGTGGCTCGCCGATAAGCGCGGCGGCAAGAAGGTGAAGCTGACCGTGCCCAAGCGCGGCAATAAGCGCGAACTGGTGCAGCTTGCCGCGCAGACCGCCGCTGAGAAGCTGCAAATCCTGCGCGCCCAGTGGGAGTCCGATACGGTCAAGCAGGAGGCGGCGCTGCGCGAAATCCAGGAGGCGCTGGGCCTGCTGCGCCCGCCCAACCGCATCGAGTGCTTCGACATCAGCACGACGCAGGGCACGGCCATCGTCGCCAGCCGTGTCGTCTTCGCCCAGGGCGTGCCGCGCAAGAGCGAGTACCGCCGCTTCAACATCCGCACGGTGGCCCACGAAGGCTCCGACGACTACCAGTCCATGCGCGAGGCGCTGACCCGCCGCTTCCAGCGCCACGCCGACGCCATCGCCAACCCGCTGCCGGTCGAGCCGGGCAAGCAGGATCACGACGAGACCTGGCGGCTGCTGCCCGATCTGCTGATTGTGGACGGAGGCAAGGGCCAGCTTGGGGTGGCGGTAGAGGTGCTGGCCGAGTTCGGGCTGACGGAGCGCGTGCCGGTCTGCGGGCTGGCCAAGCAGTTCGAGGAGATCTTCCTGCCGGACCGCCCGCAAGCCGTCCTGCTGCCGCGCCGCAGCGAGGGGCTATTCCTGCTCCAGCGCGTGCGCGACGAAGCGCACCGTTTCGCCATTACCAGTCACCGCCAGCGGCGAAGCAAGGCGGGCCTGGCCAGCCAGCTTGAGGAGGTGCCGGGCATCGGCCCGCAGCGGCGCAAGGCGCTGTTGAAGGCGTTCGAGCGCGACATCGAAGCCATTCGCGCGGCGAGCATCGAGGAGCTGACCGCCGTGCCGGGCATCACCCGCGAGATCGCCGAAAACCTCAAGGTGGCGCTGGGCGGGTAGACAGGCG
>JAGPFT010000240.1 GCA_018056405.1 Anaerolineae bacterium | reverse complement strand
GGCAGAGAGCGTGAAAGCGTCCGGCCCCTTGATGGGGCGCTGAGCAAGGCGCGCAACGCCAGCGGCGTGTTGGTCGTGAACTGATCCACGCCCGCCGCCAGCAGCCGCCGGGCGTTGGCTTCCGCCACCGGATCGCCATAGTCAAGCGTCCAGGCGTCGCACTTCAGCCCCGCCTCGTGCAGCGCAGCGGCCCAGTCGAAGCCGTCCTCCAAGGACTGAACCAGGAAGTGCTGGTTGATGTAGAGCGTGCTGGCCCCCGGCAGCAGCGTCATCAGCGCTGCACAGCGGTCGGCCAGGTAGTCAGCGGCGGGCCAGACGCGCCGCGAGGCCAGGGGATGATCGTCGTAATAGCCATACGCCCCCACCTCGTGGGGAAGCTCGGCAGGATTGCGCGGGTGAGCAGGATCCGGCCAGCCGATGTAGAAATGAATGTCGAAGCCCAGTTCCAGCCAGGGAGCCAGCCGGCGCAGCCGCCGAAGCTGCCAGTCCGCCTCGCTGCTGACGATGACCCGCTCGCCCAGCGGCTCGATCAGGCGCGCCAGGCGGATCAGCGGCTCATCATCGGCGAAGGGGATCACGTTCTTGAAGTCGAGCTGCAGGCGGGTGCGGGCCGGGTGCTCCGCGAGCAGGGCGACGATCTCGCCCAGGGTGGGCACGCGAAAGTCCGTCGCCGCGCCGTTCACCTTGCAGCGCAGTTCGCGCGCCTGGCGGGCCGTGCAATGGGCCACCGGGCCGCTGCCGGTCGTCTCCGACTCCAGCACCGGATCGTGCACCAGCAGATAGTCCTCGTCGGCCAGGGCGGTGACATCCACCTCGATGAAGTCCGCGCCCCCCTCGAGCGAGGCACGCACGCCTTCGAGGGAATTGGGCGGGAAATGCCCCCCGTCCAGCGCGGCCATGTGGTGGACGATGAGCGGCGGGCGGAGTGGTAAGGCGGTCATGCAGTCTCCTGACGACGAGAAGGTTGTTGGTGGTTGGTGGTTGGTTGTCAGGAGGGCACACCTGCCACCGAACCGCCGTTATCAGAAACCAATCACCAAAAACCAACCACCAAGAACCAATCACTGGCCGGGCACGAGGCGCTCGACGCCTGCTGCCTGCAAATCACGCATGACGACGTAGCTGGTCATGTCCAGGTGGATCGGCGTCAGCGAGACGTAGCCGTTGTACGTGGCCCACAGATCGGTGCCTTCTTCGGTCATGTCGCCGCTGGGGGCTTCGCCGCCGATCCAGTAGTAGGGCCGGCCGTAGGGGTCAATGCGCGTGATCAGCGCGTCGTTGTAGGTGCGCAGCCCCTGTCGCACGACCTTGAACCCCTTGATCTGCTCCAGCGGCAGTGGGGGGACGTTCACGTTAAGCAGGGTGAGCGGCGGCAGGTTGCGGTACAGGCCCAGAGCGACTACCTGGCGGGCGATGGCCGCTGCCGGGCGGTAATCGGCCTCTTCCGAGTAATCAATCAGCGAGAAGGCGATGGCCGGCTTGTGCCAGATCACCGCCTCGAACGCGGCGGAAACGGTGCCGCTGTAGGTCAGGTCCTGGCCCATATTCGCCCCGCGATTGATGCCCGACACCACCAGGTCTATCGGCTCCTTGATGAAGCCCAGCAGGGCCACCGCCACCGAGTCCGACGGCGACTCCGACGTGGCGAAGGCTGCGACTCCCGTGATCGGGAAGGAAACGGGGTCAATACGCAGCGGCTTGTGCATCGTCTTGCGGTGGCCGATTGCGCTGCGATTCTCGCGGGGCGCGATCACCGTCACCTGGCCGAAGGGCAGCATGGCCTCGGCCAGGGCCACGATGCCCGGCGCAAGAACACCATCGTCGTTGGAGACCAGGATGTGCATGGATGTCACCTGCGCTGCGCCAACTGTGTGCGGTCTGCGGCGCGCATTGTACCACGTCTAGAGGGTGGATCACAGCTCTGGGCGCGTTCGCGGGCGTGCGAAACCTGCCCGTAGGGGCGTAGGCCATACGCCCCTACGGGACCACACCCTCGCTTGGCGCTGGGGGTGAGGCCCATGCCCGCGAAGTTTCCCTTTTGCGCCGAGTGCGTTAAGATTCGCGCCAGACTACCGAACCGCACAGACGCACGGAATCATGGCCGACGATACCGATCTGACCTGGGATGACGACCCGCTGGAGGCGCTTGCCAGGGAATACGCGCGGCACGACGAGGACGAAGATGACTTCGCCGTGTGGACGTTCGACACGGGTGCGCTCGACCTGCCCCCCCGCGATCCTTCGGACGGGACACCGCCCGGAGCGTTCCCGCTCGAGCCGGCCAGCGGCTCGTCCCCTGCTCCGGCGCTGTCGCTCCCCCTGGGCCGGCGGGCGGCCCCGCCTCCGCGCCCGCCTGCGCAGAGCGGGCCAGCCAGCGTGTGGTGGACCACCGTGCGCAATGTGCTGATCGTCGTGGCCGCCGCGGTGCTTGTCTCGACCATCTTCTCGCTGTGGACGCGGCCCAACTTCTTCTCCGACGAGTTCCGCGCGGGGCTGAACAAGGTGCAGGCCACGCAGCGCGTCATCTCCATTCAGCCCTCGCCGCTGCCCACCGACGCGCATCAGGTGCGCATCGGCATCATCGCCGGGCATAGCGGACGCCCCCAAGACCCCTCTTTTGAGTCCGACCCTGGTGCTATGTGCCCAGACGGGCTGACGGAACTTTCGATCAACGAGGCGGTCGCGCGCCAGGTAGTGACCACGCTCAGCCAGGAACGCTACATGGTGGACTTGCTGACTGAGTTCGACCCGCGCCTGACCAACTACCAGGCCGATGTGCTCGTCTCGATCCACACCAACGATTGCCAGGATTACGGGGCAGCGGGCACCGGCTTCAACGCGGCGTCGGCGTCCGCCCGCCAGACGACGCGCGGCAAAGACGAGAAGTTGCTGGCCTGCCTGATCAGCCAGTACGCGGCGACGACCGGCCTGCCCCAGCACTACGGCCTCACCTACGATATGACCGAATACCACACCTTCGATGAGGTCGCCATAGACACGCCGACGGCCATCATCGAGACCGGCTTCATGGGCAACGACCGCGCTTTTCTCACTGAGCGGCAAGACTTGATCGCTCAGGGCATCGTCAACGGCATTCGCTGCTTCCTGCTGCCAGACGACGCCGGGACGCCCGTGCCCGGCTCTTGAGAGTCATCCGCGCCTGCCATTCACCTGGGGAGGAACCTGTGAACTACGAACTGGTCATGTACGCGCGGACGAACTCGTGTCCCTACGTCCGCACCGCCAAGCGCGTATTGGAGCGCGAGAATATCCCCTACCGCGAGATTCTGATTGACCAGGACCCTGCTGCCGAGCAGCGTGTCATCGCCTGGACGGGGTTCAAATCGGTGCCGACGATCATCGTCGCCCGCCCCGGCGAAGACCTGCCCTTTGAGGAACCGACTCCGCTGACCGGTGACAGCCCGCGCAACGTGGATCGGGGCAGCATGATCACCGAGCCGGGCGAGATCACCTTCGAGAACTGGCTGCGCAAGCACGGCTTCCTCAAGTAGACCTTCAGGGGCGGGCAGCAGCGGGGAATGTCTTGAGATGGCGTCTGGTTAGCCTCACCCCCCGGCCCCCTCTCCACGTGGTGGAGAGGGGGAGTCATGGTGTGGTTAAGTCCCCTCTCCGCGTGTGGAGAGGGGATCGAGGGGTGAGGTCTGCAACCGATCTCTGCACCTGCCCCCAAATCCGAATGCACCCGTGGCCCCCTGCGTATTGACCCTCGCCAGGGGCGCGGCTATAATTGCCCCAACTGAATACCCCCATTGTGGAGAGGTAGCATAGTCTGGCCTAATGCGCGCGCCTGGAGAGCGCGTGAGCGGACATTCCGCTCCGTGGGTTCAAATCCCACCCTCTCCGCCACAGAGTAGAAGAGACGGCAGGCGGTTGCGCGCCTGCCGTTTCATTTGCAGAGGAGTGCCTCACATGATCAGCATCGAGTTTGCCCGCACGCTCTACGACGACAGCGACCCCGTTCACGACTTCGATCATGTGCTGCGCGTGTTGGCCCTGGCCCGGCGCATCGGCCAGGCGGAAGGGGCGGATATGGCCGTCGTCGAGACAGCAGTGCTGCTGCACGACATCCAGCGCGCCGGCGAGGATCACCTCGCCCACGTGCACAACGCCGAAATCGCCGATCATGCAGTCTTGGCTGCTGAGCAGGCCCGCGAGATTCTGAGCAGACTCGATCCGCCCCCCGCGCCAGCGTTCATTGAGGCGGTAGCGCACGCCATCGCTGCGCATCGCTTCCGCAACGCCATCGCGCCGCAGACGCTCGAAGCGAAGGTCGTCTTCGATGCCGACAAGCTGGACGCCATCGGCGCGATTGGCGTGGCGCGCGCCTACGCTTACGGCGGCATGACCGGGCAGAAGCTATGGGGCGAAGTCCCGCCCGGCTACCCCGGCGGCGGGGCGGAGCACACGCCGCGCCACGAGTTCAGCTACAAGCTGTCGCGCATTGTCGAGCGGATGCAGACGGAGACCGGGCGAGCCATCGCCCGCGAGCGCCATGCGTTCATGGCGGCGTACTTCGCCCGGCTGGAGCGCGAGGTGCGCGGCGAAGCCTGACGGGCGGCAGCGCCTCGCAACAAAAAACCAGACCCTCTCTGGGTCTGGTTCGTGTGGTCATAGCAGACTGCGGGCCGCTCTCGCGCGCCGGATCACTCGCTGGCGGACGCCGTCTCGGTCTTGGAGTCGGATTTCTTGCGGCTGTCGGTAGCGTAGAAGCCGCTCCCCTTGAAGATGACGCCGACCGGTCCAATCAAGCGGCGTACCTCGCCGTCGCACTCTGGGCAGGTAGTGATCGGAGCGTCGCCGAAATGCTGGTGGCGCTCGAAGCGTACCCCACACTCCGTGCACTGATATTCGTACAGCGGCATACCGGGCCTCCTCAACACACCATCACCCATTTTTCCAGCCCCTATTATAGATCATCGTTTGTTAGAGGTGCATAAGAAATATCCCTCATGGCAGGGTAATCGCATCAAAAGAGGCTGGGGCTGAGCTGGTGGACCTCGCCGCCCCCTCGCCGCGTGTGGAGAGGGGGCCGGGGGGTGAGGTCTGTAACCGATCTCTGCACCTGCCCCAATATCCGAATGCACCCGTTTCGCCGCGGGTGCATTCGCTTTTTGGGGCAGTGATCTTGAGCCGCTGAGATGACGAGGGTGCGGAGGGGAAAGTCGGAAAAGCTCTGAGGCTTTCTCTGCGACCACTGCGCGCTCTGTGAGGGACCGGTTGAGAAGCCCGCTGCGCGGGTTTACCTCACCCCTCAATCCCCTCTCCACACGCGGAGA
>JAGPFT010000239.1 GCA_018056405.1 Anaerolineae bacterium | reverse complement strand
ATAGCTGTTCCCACCTTCCAAGGCATCCTCCGCCTCTTTCTACTCGGCTCGGCGTGATGCCTTCATTATCCCCTAAAGTGTCAGCGATGTCTCCGAACGTGTGTCAGCTATCTCTCCGGTCTATACACCAGCCAGGGAGGGGGAAACGCCCCAACCAGCGGTCAAAGTCCCCCTCTCTAGCTCGGCTGGAGAGGGGGGATTGAGGGGGTGAGGCCCGCATAGCCAGGCTGAGGGTGAAGTCAATCAGGATACCCTGAAGTCACAACGCGCTGAGCGGGATCACGTCTGTGGCCGTCCGCTTGCGCTGGCTGCGCGGCACGACTGGGGGGCACTGCCAGGCGTCGGCAAGGGTTGCCATGCGCAGCGGCGCGAACCTGGGCAGGACGCCGCAGGCGAAGCAGTGCTCGCGGCAGTCCTGGCGCGTCTCGCCGCGCAGGGACATCCGGTAATCCTCGGCGAGAAACGACTTCTTCACGGCAACATCAATGTGATCCCAGGGAAACACTTCGTCGAGCGGGCGCGGGCGGTGCGTATAGAAGTCCATCGCCAGCCCCGTCTCCTCGAAGGCGCGCACCCAGGCCCCGGGATCGTGATGCTCCTGCCAGGCGTCGAACTTCGTCCCCAACTCCCAGGCCCGCTGGATAACCGCCCCCAGCCGCCGGTCGCCCCGGCTGAGAAACGCCTCCAGCAGCGTCTCCTCCGGGCGGTTCCAGCGCAAATGCAGACCAGCACCGCGCATCCCGCGCTGCAACAGGTCTTGCTTGGCGCGAATCTGTTCGAGCGTGTCCAGCGGCACCCACTGGAAGGGCGTGTGCGGCTTGGGCACGAAGGTGCTCACCCCCACATTGACCTTCGCCTTGCGCCCGTGAATCCTGCGCCCTTCGGCCAGCACTGCCGCCGCCAGGTCAATGATCGCCCCCACGTCGTCGAGCGTCTCGCTGGGATGCCCGATCATGAAGTACAGCTTGATCGTCACCCAGCCACGACTGAAGACCTCGCGGGCCACCGTCAGAAGCTGCTCGTCCGTCACCGGCTTGTTGATGATGGCGCGCATCTTCTCAGTGGCCGCTTCCGGCGCGAAGGTGAAGCCGCTGCGCCGGTTGTCTTGCAGCGCATCCATCAGGTCTACGCTGACCGTCTCGATGCGCAGGCTGGGCAGGCTGACGCCGAGATTGCGCGCGCCGAGGCGCTCGCTGATGGCCCCGACCAGTTCCTGCACGTGCGCGTAGTCTGACGACGACAGACTGAGCAATCCCAGTTCGTCGAAACCAGTCTGGCGCACGATCTCTTCGGCGGCGGCGACCACTTCCTCCAGCGGGCGGTCGCGCACAGGTCGCGTGACCATCCCCGCGTGGCAGAAACGGCAGCCGCGCGTGCAGCCGCGCATGATCTCCAGCGGGGCGCGGTTGTGAACCGTATCCACATGGGGCACCAGGAATCGCGTGAACGGCCTGGGCAGCACCGGCACAATCCGCTTGCGCACGACCGGCGGCACGCCCTCGCGGTTGGGCGTCACGGCGGCCACCGTGCCATCCGGGTGGTAGCGCACGTCGTAGAAGCGCGGCACGTAGACGCCCTCAATCGCGGCCAGCGCGAGAAGCTGCTCCTCGCGCGAGCGCCCGCGCAGATCGCGCAGCGCCCGGCAGATTTCGAGCAAGACCTCTTCGCCCTCACCGATGGCAAAAGCGTCTATGAAGTCAGTCATCGGCTCCGGGTTGTAACAGGCGTGCCCGCCGGCGATTACCACAGGGAAGCGCTCGTCGCGTTCGGCGGCGCGCAGGGGCATTTCGGCCAGGTCGAGCAGGTTGAGCGCGTTGGTATAAAGTTGCTCGTAGGGCAGCGTGATCGCCAGCAGGTCGAAGTCAGTCACCGCGCGCTTGCTCTCCAGCCCATAGAGCGGGATTCCCTCGCGGCGCATCACCGCTTCCATGTCCGTCCAGGGGCTGTAAACGCGGTCGGCGAACATGTCCGGCTGATCGTTGACCAGGCCGTAGAGGATCATCAGGCCCAGGTTGGACATGCCCAGATCGTAGATGTCCGGGAAGGCCAGCGCCACGTGGAAGTCCACCACGTCCCAGTCTTTGACGACGCTGTTGAACTCTCCGCCGACGTAGCGAGCCGGCTTCTGCACGCTGAGCAGGACGCGCTCCAGCGCGCGGGCGATGCGATCTGGTGAAGGCTGTAGTGTGCGTTGCATGGTGCGATGTCCGCCTTTCCTGGGAGGTCTGTGCAGACTAGGGTATTGCATTCGGGGCGGGGGGTCAAGGGCGAGCAAAGGCGAACACGCGAAGACAACCGTTGACACGTCCTGAAAACACGTTACAATTACCCTCGTTCCTCAGGGAACAATGCCGAGGTAGCTCAGTTGGTAGAGCACTTGACTGAAAATCAAGGAGTCCCCAGTTCAAGTCTGGGCCTCGGCACACAAAAGCCCCTGCCATCACCGCAGGGGTTTTCGATCCACCGGATGCCGCTCTTCTCCGCCTATTCTGTCGCGCCGTGCGCTTTGAGCAAGTCCACGATCTCCGGGAAGTCAATGCCCAGCTCGCGGCGGCGCTGCGCAGCGAGGACGCCTTCCCTGCCATTGTGGGCCGCAATCGCCTCGTAGCCCTCGAACCTCAAGATGGTGAGGAGATCGGACAGAAGCTCTTGGGTGCCATCAATAACTAGTACTCAGCCATTGTGAATTCGATGGATAGATTCCGCGCGAGTGAGCGAGAAGACAGAGTGTTTATGCGCCAGAATCAGATTAACTGAGTACTAGTATCGTTTTCATGCGTCTTCGTCTCTCACAACGGAACTTGGGGGATTACCACTGTAAAGGTAGAGCCGGCACCTTCCCGACTCTCACAGGTGATCGCGCCGCCGTGCAAGTCCACCGATTGCTTAACAATCGCCAACCCCAGACCGGTGCCAGGGATGTGCGCCGCATTGGAAGCCCGGTGAAACGCTTCGAACAGCCGCGCCTGGTCGGCTTCCGGGATGCCGATGCCCTGATCCTGGACGCGGAACACGATCTGATCTGGCTGGCAGTCTACGTCGAGCGTGATCGTGCTTTCCTCCGGGGAGTACTTGACCGCATTGGAGAGCAAGTTGGTCAGGATGTGCTGTAGCAGCTTGGCATCCAGCCATGCTTGATCGCAGGTGCCCTGGTAGGAAAAATCTATGCGCCGCGCCGTGCCCCCCGCCTGCTGCGTTTCCTCGACCAGGCTCTGGCAGAAAGCGATCACGTCCACAGGGGCGGGGTTGAAGGTGAGCTTGCCGGATTCGGCCTGCCCAATGATCAGGATGTCATCCAGCAAGTCTATCATGCGCTTGATGCTGTCCCGGATCGCGCTGTACCGTTCCTGCTTCTGCTCGGCAGACATTCTGTCGCTGTAATGCTCCAGCAACGTGAACGCGCTCTGGATGACCGCCAGGGGATTACGCAGATCGTGGGCAGCCATGGACACGTAGCGCGACTTCAGTTCGCTCAACTCCATCTCTTGTTCCAGCGTCTGGCGGAGTTGCCTCTCCATGTGCTTGCGTAGGGTAATGTCGCGCAGGGTGCACACGATCCCCAGCGAGTGCCCATCTCGCTCAACGATGGGCGAGAGCACCATCTCTGCATCGAACACCGTGCTCGTATGGTGCTTCACCGTGACTTCCAATCGCTCTGGCTGACGGGTGTCTGCAACGGTGGCGAAGGCCCCTTCCACCAGCGAGACCTGCTCAGGAACCACCAGCTCGGTGAAGGGTTGGCCCAGGGCTTCATCTGGATCGCGCCCGAAGACCTTCTCAAAGGCTGGGTTCACCTGGCTGATGGTGCCATCCGAGCGGACGAGGATCATCACGTCGCTGCTGCTATTGAGGATAGCTTCGGTGCGCTCTTTGGCGTGATTCAGCTCGGCGGTGCGCTCGGCGACGCGCTGTTCCAATTCTGCTGCATGGCGTTGGATCTGCTCGTAGAGCTGGGCCTGCTCGATGGCCAGCGTGACCAGGTTGGCGAACGCGCGCAGGCGCTCGACATGGCTCTCGTTGAAGAAGCCAGGGGTACCGCTGTCCAGGTTCAGAAAGCCGATAACGTCGCCATGCGACTGGATGGGTACGGAGACGTAGGATTTGACCCATTCTGTGAGCGGCAAATGTACCCAACCGGGATACCTTTCGGTATCCGAGACCAGGAACGGCGATCGGGTGGTCAGCATCTGCTGTAGATTCTGCGTCAGGGGCAACGGGAAGCGAAGCTCTTGAATGGACGGGGTTTTCTCCGGCCCATAGCCACGCCAGTAGACTGGCTGCGCATAACCCTCTTTGATCAGCATAATGTTGGAAGCATCGTGTGGCACTACACGCGCCACATTCTCCAGAATCGTGTACATCACCGTATCGAGGTCCGCAGCAACGATCAACGCTGCTGCGGCGTCGCGTAGCGCCTCAGCCAGCATCCGCTGCTCGTACTCGGCCTCCTCTGCACGTTTGCGCACAGTGATGTCGCGGCCTATGCCCACCAGCCCAATCACCTTCCCCTGGCGATCTTGCACGGGAACTTTGGAGGTGAGCATCCAGCCCTGGATTCCGTCTGCGGAGACGAACGGCTCTTCGCGGTTGATCAGGGGCCTGCCGGACTCGATGACCGCCAGGTCGTCAGCGTGATACTGCTCTGCCACTTCGGGCGGATAGTAGTCAAAGTCTGTCCTGCCGATCGTCTCTTCCGGTGATAGCTCACCCATCTGGTTCGTATCCACCAGGTTCTTAAGCAGGAAACGGCCCTCGGTGTCCTTGGCATAGATTCGGTCCGGCAGGTTGTCAATCACCGTTCGCAGCAGGTTATGCTCCTCGTCCCGCTTGCGTTCAGCCAGCTTCAGCGGGGTGATGTTCTCATGAGCGACCACCACGCGCACCGGCCCTTCCCCGGAGAAGCGCGACACATGCCCGACGAACCAACGCTGCTCGGTGGGAGAATGGCAGGGGTATTCCATCGTGAACTGCTCTAGCTCCCCGCTCAGCACGGCCCGTATCCCCGCCGCGAATTCCGCCGCCCCTTCTGATGAAGGGCCTGTCGCCTGGTCGCAGACAGCCAGATAGTTGGCTCCTTCGCAAACGTCGGTCGTAAGGGGAGGATTCGCTTCAGCGAAAGCGCGCCAACTGTTGTTCACAGCCACAATGGTGCCAGTCTCGTCCAGAATGGCGATATGAGCGGTCAGGCTGTTCACCGTCGAGCGCGCGAAGCGCTCGGACTCGCGCAGGGCTTCCTCCGCGCGTTTGCGGTCAGTGGTGTCCCAGACCACCGACAGCATCAGCGCCGTGCCCTGAATC
>JAGPFT010000238.1 GCA_018056405.1 Anaerolineae bacterium | reverse complement strand
GGCCCGCACTACACTTTTCTCCCTTCCCTCCTTGTGGGAGAAGGGCCGGGGACGGGGGGACAGACATGGCCCAGATGTGGGTTACGTATAGCCAACGGAGCGGGGGTGAGGTTAATAATCCGCTGCCAGCCCCGCCGCTGTCACTTATTGGAGCGCGCTGCCCGGTCGCACAACTGCTGGCCGCCCGCTGCCAGCCAGTCTGTCAGCGTCTCGCTCTTCGTCGCGCCGGCCTGCACGTCCTGCCACAGCCTGGTCGCCCAGTCGTAGTAGTAGCGCGTCTCCGGGTACCACTCCTGGTAGCGGCGCTGCGTCACGCCGGGGCCGCCGTTGTAGCAGGCCAGCGCCAGCCCCAGATCGTACCCCGCGAACACGGTCAGGCACTCGTGGAAGACCTCCATGCCACGCTGCACGTTCGTCTGCGGGTTGATCATGTTCTCGCCGTACTCGAAGTGAAAGGGCATCACTTGCATCAGGCCCAGTGCGCCCGCTGAGGAGATGGCCGTCGCATCGCCGCAGGACTCGATCTGGATGACAATCGCCAGCACGTTCGGATTCACCTGGTACGTCCTGGCCCACTCGCGGATTTCGTCCTGCCAGCGGAGGACTTCCGGCGTGTAGAAGGCGGCCAGCGGCGCGCTGGCGTCGGTGATAAAGTGCGACCGGCGGTCGCTGTCCGCGCCCGGCAACAGGTCTTCCAGCGCGACTAATCCCAGCGCTTCCAGCAGCACGATGACAGCCAGCGCAGCCAGGGCCGCGAGCAGGACGCGCTTCTGCCTTGCCTGCGAACGCGCTGGCTCGCCAGTGGATTGGCGCGGGCGGGGGGCGTTAGCGGTCATGGGCGCTTGGCGGGCGCTGCGCCGCGCTCAGGGCTGGACAATCTGCAGCGGGTTGGGCACGAAAACCAACACGAAAATCAGCATCGCCGCGTAGCCCAACCATCGCCGCCGGGAGTCGAGCGGGGTGATGGTGTCGAGCGGCATGGCATACAGCCGGCCCATCAGGAAGAGCAGCATCGTCCACAGCAGCCACGCCGAGTTGATGAACGAGAGCACCAGGAAGACGATGAGCACCGGCAAATAAAGGCGCTGCGCGCGACGGCCCATCAGTGTAGAGACCACGTGACCACCGTCAAGCTGGCCAACCGGGATGAGGTTCAGGCCAGTGATGAACAAGCCCGTCCAGCCCGCCTTGGCCACCTGGTTGATGAACACGTCCTCGTGTCCGTTGGGCAGCACCTGGCCGAAGACGATGAATTTCGCCAGGCCATAGAACAGCGAATCGCCCTCCAGGATGTACCCATCCGCTGGCAGCGGCGTGATATTTGAGGTAGCCAGGCCGATGAAGAGGATCGGCACGGCCAGCACAAACCCGGTCAGCGGCCCGGCGACGCCAACATCGAACAGAATCTTGCGGTTGCGCACCGGCTCGCGCAATTGGATGAACGCGCCCAGCGTCCCGAAGAAGCCGATGGGCAGCGGGATGAAATAGGGCAGGGTGACGTGCACGCCGTGAAAGCGCGCCGCGAAGTAGTGGCCCAGCTCGTGCCCGCCGAGGATCAGCAGCACGCTCAGCGCGTAGGGCCAGCCACGCCAGATGGACGAGAGCGGCAGGCTTTCGCCCTCTTGCAGGGGGGTGTCCTGCAAAGCGCCGACGAAAAGCAGGCTGAGCACGGTCAGGACCAGCAGGACGATATTTGGCCAGACCGGACGCGGCTTGGGCTGAATGCGCCCCTTGATGGCCAGAACGACGTGCTCGCCTCCCTCATCGCTTGTCAGCACGACGTGATGATCCAGCGGCGCGAAGACAGAGTCCAGGTGCTCGTAGGCCATTTCGCTGTTGACGCGCAGCCGCCCGACGAAGCGCGCGCTCATCGGCGGCGGTGTGTGCAGGTCGGCGCTGCTGATCTCCATCACAGCGGAGACGGCCTCTTGGAACTGGGCGCGAACGGGGTCCAGAGGGACCGGGGTCTCCTGAGGGGGCAAGGGGCCAGTCGGCCCCCGGTTCGAATCAAACGCGGACGGTTCGTTGATCATTGGCTTGCTGCCTTCCAGTTACTACTCACCATCACCAGCCACGACCGGAGGCAGCATCTCCCACTCCCCGGTAAGCGCATCCAGCGCCAGGATGGCCCCGTCGCGGGTGCGCAGATACGTTGTCGCCACGCTTGGCTCTTGCGAATCGGCCTGGATCGCACCCTCAAAGGCGACCTCCGGCGTCGTGGCCCAGCCAAGCCGGTCGCGGACGCGCGGGTTGCTGCGCCACACCAGGCCGAACCCTCGAATCGGTTGCTGCAAACCCGGCGGCGCGACGAGCGACTCGTCACGGTCGGGGTCGCCTTCCTGGAAATCGTCAGAATACTGCGCCCAGGCCGGCGAGCCGCCGTCTTCAAACAGCACATAGATGCGATCTTGCACGTCCACCCAGATCATACGCCCGCGCTCAAAGGTTTGCTCGGCCTGCGTTGTCAGTTGTGCGGGCGCTGCCGGGCAGGACTCCGGAGGCGGATCGAAGTACCACGTCTCCGGGCACGAGAGGGGGATCAGCAGCGGTTGCTCGACGGAAGTGCTCGCATTGGCCGCTTCGAGCACGAAACGGGCGAGTTCACGATCCTCACCTCCCGTCGCCACAACCAGCTTGCCGCTCACGTTCACATCCCAGCGCCAGACTCGCTCATCTTCGGCGTCCAGCCGGTAGATGCGCGCGCTCGTCGCGCCGCGCGTGCTCCAGAAAAGGGTCACGGTGTCGCCGGGCCGCACAGAGGCCGTGTCCGTCGTGAAATACTCGATAGACAGGCCGGCGCGGGTGGGGGCGCTGGTCGCGGTGAGCGTGGCCGGGGCCGGTGAGAGCGTCGGCGCGAGCGGGTTGGTCGGCGAGGGGCCGGGCGTTGGCGCGGTCGGCGTCCGCGCGGTTGGCGTGGCGCTCGGCAGCGGACTAGGGACAGCGCTAACCGGCATCGCAGGCGGGCTGGGGGGCGGCGTGTGCGTTGGGCTGGGGGCTATCGTCACGATGTTTGGCTGGGCGTTGCCCCCGCACGCGACGAGCAGCAACGCCAGTCCCCCAAATACCAGCCCGCAGCGCAACTGCGCTGTCTTGCTCGATGCCTGTCGCCCTCTGTGCCTCCGCATGGTGCTCCTGTTCATTCCAGAGTGCCGCCCGCTTCCTCTACGGAAGCTGCCTGGTGCCTATTTTAACACGACCGGGGGCGTCGTGCAGTTAAAGTGGGTGTGCGCAAGATGTGCCCCCTAGGGGGCGCTGCTCTGCTGCGCCCAGCCCCGGAATAGACTTCCGAAGTTTCCAAAACTTCGGAAGTCTGGCGGGGATGAGGTAAATGCCGGGCCGTCGAGAACCGCGCCCCTCAGGGCATGTGCACGGGATAGCGCAGGTAGCGCACCGGCGCGGGCCTGAGCGACTCGCGGACGGCATCTATGATGGCCTGGCGCGCGTCGTCGTCGTGCTGGAAATCCATATCGTCGGCGGGCACGACCAGCACGGCGCAGCTATCCCACCGCGCGATCCACTCGTCGTACAGGACATTGAGCTGATGCAGGTACTCGGCGGAGATGTCGCGCTCGAAGTCGCGCCCGCGCTGGCGAATGCGCGCTTGCAGCGTCTCGACGCTGGCCTTGAGGTAGATCAGCAGATCGGGCGGTGGCAGGAAGGCGCGAATGCCCTCGTAGAGATCATGGTACGCGCCGTAATCGCGCTCGGACATCTGGCCGCGCTTGTACAGATTGTGGGCGAAGATTTCGGCGTCCTCGTAGACGCTGCGATCCTGCACGACGGAGCCGGGGTGGTCTACCAGGCGGCGATGGTGTTGGAGCCGCCGTGACAGGAAGAATACCTGCGAGTGAAAGCTCCAGCGCTGCATGTCCGCGTAGAAGTCGGCCAGGTAGGGGTTCTCGTCCACCGCCTCGTAGAACGGCTTCCAGCCCATCGCCTCGGCCAGGATGCCGGTCAGCGTGGACTTGCCGACGCCGATGTTGCCGCCAATCGCCACGAAGTACTTGTTGGGGTTCGCTGGCTGGATCATGCCCCTTCGCTTTCTGTTTCGGACGGCCTGGGCCACTTGCGTCCCTGGTTGCGGCGCATCTTCTCCAGGTACGCCGCTTCCAGGTCTACGCCGGCGTAGTTCGCCAGCTTGAGCAGGTAAGCCAGCACATCGGCCATCTCCTCGCGGATGGCGGGCTGCGCGTCGTCCGGGCCGCCTGTCGCTTTGGCAATCCAGCGACGGGCGAAGGCGCGCGCTAATTCGCCCACTTCTTCCTGCAGCAGCATGAAGTTCAGATACGGGTCGGTGAGGAACTGCTTGTCCTGGTCCAGCCGCTGGTGAAACTGCTGGAAATCGGCCAGCCGCCGCGCGGTCTGCTCCAGGGGGGCGGTTTCGGCTGCTGGCGGGGCAGGCAACGCCGCCTCAGCCGTTTCCAACCCTGGCAGGGCGGGTTGGCGCGGCCCGGCACCCAGCGCCCCGCGAATCCGGTCGAAGACGGCGGCGCGGTCTTCGGGGTTCGTCACGAAGTCCAGGCTGTTGGTGTCTATGGTGAGCACTGGCGCGGACTCGTAGGCGGCGAAGAAGTGCTCGTAGGCGACGCGCAGGCTGTCAATGTAGGCCGCTTCCATGTTGCGCTCGTAGGGCCGGTCGCGCGCGGTGATGCGGTTCATCAGCGTCTCGGTGTCCGCTTTGAGGAACACCACCAGGTCGGGCAGGGGGATGTTCTCGGCGAGTGCCTCCTGCACGCTGTAGTAGGTCTGCAGCTCATCGCCGGACAGGTTGACCTGGGCGAAGAGCCGGTCTTTGTCGAACATGTAGTCGCTGATCAGCGGGCGGGCCATGTGGGCAAGCTGGCGTTGTTGGTGGTAGCGGCTGAGCAGGAAGAAGATTTGCGTCTGGAAGGCGTAGCGCGCGCGGTCGGTGTAGAAGTCGCTCAGGAAGGGGTTCTCCTCGAAGACTTCCAGCACAAGCTGGCCGCCCATTTCCTTCTGGAACATGCGCGCCAGGGTCGTCTTGCCCACACCGATGACGCCCTCGATGGCAACATACGCTTGCGGAGTGGTCATGGTCACTTGTCCGTGCGTGGAACCGGCACCTGGGTACCTGGCGACTGGCAGCAGAGCCGCGCGGGTCGTGCGCGCCAGGGTTCAGTATACGCCCCGGCCCGCAGACTGTCCAACAGCGGGTGCGTTCAATGCAGCCTCACCCCCTGGCCTCGCTGCGCTCGGCCTTTTCCCCCTCTCCACGTCGTGGAGAGGGGGGGCGAAGCGCGTTACGCCGGGCCGGGGGTGAGGGGAGAAGTCCTTCCAA
>JAGPFT010000237.1 GCA_018056405.1 Anaerolineae bacterium | reverse complement strand
CGAGGCCAGGGGGTGAGGTTGATCGGTCGTCCTCTCAATGCTTCTCACGCTGCTGTCCGCCCCTGGACTGGCTTGGCCGGGGAGGGGGTAGGGGGAGGGGCCTTCTGCCGCACCAGACTTCCGAAGTTTTCAGAAACTTCGGAAGTCTGATCGCCGCCTGTACAGGCCTCTCCCCCTAAATCCCCCTCTCCACGTCGTGGAGAGGAGGCTGGGGGTGAGGCTATTGCCAGCGTCACACGTATCACTGACAACCTTTGCACACACCCGTTGCCGGGGGGCCACGAACGAGTTGTCAGGCAGTTGTCGAAGGCCCCCCATCCCTCGGCCCCTTCCCCCGAAATGAGGGAAGGGGAGTCGCCAGGACAGTGTTCCCCTCCCTCCGTGCAGCGTGGGGGAGGGGTTTGGGGTGGGGGGAACAACTTCTCAAACGGTCTCTCATGGCGGGGGCGAGACTCCTGAAGCGCAGAGGCGCAGAGGACGCGGAGAAGAACTGACACTCTCCCCGCTCTCTTTTCTCTGCGCGCTCTGCTCTCGGCGGCGATCAGTTGTTCTTCAATGGCCCGCTCACCCGCCGACGGACGCTCCCACCGGCAGCCCGGCCAGCGGAGTCGCTGCGCGCACCGCCCGGCGAATCGCCTGGGCCGTCACCTCGGCGGCGAACGCGCCAATGGCGCTGGCGTTGGCGCGCCCGGCGCTGCCCGTCGCCAGGGCGAAGATCGTGTCGCCGTCCATCAACGTGTGTGCGGGACGCACGGCGCGGGCCAGGCCATCGTGGGCCATCTGCGCTACCTTGTTGGCTTCCTCTTTGCTCAGCGCGGCGTTGGTCGCCACCACCCCGATCACCGTGTTGGACGTGCCGCCGGGCGTCATGCGCGTCAGGGCGGGCAGGAGGTTGAGCGCCCCGGCGAAGCGCGCCCCATCCGGCGGCTGGCGCGTCCCGGCCAGGATCGTCCCGTCTTCGTCCACCACGTCGCCCAGCGCGTTGACCGCAAACAGCGCCGCCACGTACAGCCCGTCGCCGATCTCAGTCGCCGCGCTGCCGATGCCCGACTTGCAAGCGAAGCCCGGCCCCATCAGCCGTCCGACCTGCGCGCCTGCCCCCGCGCCCACACAGCCTTCGGCCACTGGCTCCGCCGATGCTGCCTGGCACGCTGCGTAGCCCATCGCCGCGTCGGGGCGGATGGACGGGTCGCCCACGTCAAGGTCGAAGAGGATCGCCGCCGGGACGATGGGCACCACGCCGACGCCCATGTTGAAGCCGATGCCTTGCTCTTCCAGCCAGCGCATGACGCCACTCGCTGCGTCCAGGCCATAGGCGCTGCCCCCGGCCAGGACCACCGCGTGCACGTGCTCGACCATGTGCAGCGGGCGCAGCAAGTCCGTCTCGCGCGTGCCGGGCGCACCGCCGCGCTGATCCACGCCGCCGACCGTCCCTGGCGGGCAGAGGATGACTGTGCAGCCGGTCGGCCCGTCCAGCGTGTGGGCGTGCCCTACGCGGATGCCGTCAATCGCGCTCAATGTGTGATTGCTCATGGGTTATTCCCTCGCTTTTCCCACAGGGACCACATAATCCAGTCTTATCGCACGCATTTCGCACATTTTGCCCCAGGCCGCCTATAATTTCCAGCAGATTGCCAACTTCTCGGATATGGTCTCGGAACCATGTGTAGGTGCCTTTGCGTCGCCTGCGCAAGAAAGGGGGAGCATTGTCTCACGAGGACGAGTTCGCGTTTAGGAAATACGAGATCGCAAGCAACATTGACCAGGGACTCGAGGGACTGGAGATACAACGCGCTAGAGTCTTGCGCGCCAGTCAGGACATCACTCAGAACCCTGAAGCCAGCTACTCTGTCGCTCCTAACCACGACGCAGATTTCTATCTGGTTCTGCTAAGGAGAATGTACCGTGTTCTAGAGAACACAGCGAAAGAGAACTCTCGTGTGGCAAATCTGAAGGGGCAGTACAAAGACCTATATCCCAAAATCAAGATGCGTGACCATTCTGAGCATATGGGCATACTAGACATCCCTCCAATCCGGGAAGGCTCTCCCATTATTGTGAAACTGGTAATAGTCATCAACGAAAACAGGGTGACTATTGTTTCGGGTGATCAGGAATGGAATCTGGATACAGATCATGGGCGCTTCGTTGAGTTGATGAGGAAATTCCTTGCGCTTTGGCTATCAACTGATGAAGAGTAGGCCAACCGCTGAATCACACGCTCATTGCGAGGGAAGTCTCTCTCCACTGGGCGCGGCTGGGCTATGTTCATCCACAATACGGCGAGTTGTCATGGCAACAGATGCGCATGTCTACCACCCAGGAGACGAGCACCCCCATGCTGCTGGCAATTGATGTAGGCAACACGACGATTGTATTCGGCGTCCACGATGGCGCAGCCTGGACGCACCACTGGCGCGTACAGACCGTGCGCGAGCGCCTGCCGGACGAGTACGCGGTGATGTTTCGCACCTTCCTCAACGAAGCGGGGCTGGCCCTGGAACAGTTCGGGCAGACCGTGCTCAGCAGCGTGGTGCCCTCGTTGACCGCCGGGCTGTGCGCGATGGTCGCCCAGCGCACCGGCTTCCCGCCGGTGGTGGTCAGCGCGCGGGTCAACACGGGCATCCGCATCAACACCGATCACCCCGATAGCGTGGGCAGCGACCGCATCGCCGACGCTGTGGCCGCCTACGAGCGCTTCCATGCCAACTGCATCGTCATTGACTTCGGCACGGCGACCAGCTTCACCATCGTCAAGGAGCCGGGCGAGATGGTCGGCGCGGTGATCGCCGCCGGGCTGGGCACGACGGCGGATGCGCTCGTCCGCCGCACCGCCCAGCTTCCGCAGATCGAGCTAGTTCCCCCGCCGACGATGATCCCTCGCAACACAATTCACGCCATGCAAGCGGGGCTGGTCATCGGCCATGTGGCCATGGTGGAGGGGATCGTCGCCCGTATCCGCGCCGAGTTGGGCGGCGCGCAGACCATCGCCACCGGCGGCTACGCGACCGCCCTCGCCCCGCTGACGGGCTGCTTCGAGGCGGTTGACCCCTGGCTGACGCTGGACGGGCTGCGCCTGATCGCCGAGCGCAACCCCCGCCCATAGGGAATCGCTGGTATAATCGGCGGCGGACGGATTGAGTTTTGAGCTATGCGTCATGAGCTTTGAGTCATGAGTCGGGAGTAGTCCCACGATCTCGGACTCCCGACTCATGACTCATGACTCGTCACTTCAAGGAGCCATGATGACCCCCTACGAGTATATTGAGGCCCAGCAGGATGCCTTTCTGGAACAGCTCAAAGAATGGCTGCGCATCCCTAGCATCAGCACGCTCTCCGAGCACAAGGCCGACGTTCGCCGTGCGGCGGAATGGCTGCGCGCCCATTTCATGCTGATGGGCATGACCCGCGCCGAGGTCTTCGAGACGCCCGGCCACCCCATCGTCTACGCCGAATGGCTGGGCGCGCCCGGCGCGCCGACCGTCCTCGTCTACGGCCATTACGACGTGCAGCCGGTGGATGACCCTGGCAAGCAGTGGCGCAGCGATCCCTTCGAGCCGACCGTGCGCGACAGCAAGCTCTACGCGCGGGGCGCGACGGACGACAAGGGCCAGACCTTCACGCAGATGAAGGCCGTGCAGAGCCTGCTGGCGACCGGGCAGATGCCGGTTAATGTCAAGTTCATGGTCGAGGGCGAGGAGGAATGTGGCTCGACCAATGCTTACGCCTTTGTGGAGCAGCACGCCGATCTGCTCGCCGCTGATGTGGTCGTCGTCTCCGATTCGCATATCCTGGCCCCCGACCGCCCCTCGATTGTGACCGGCCTGCGCGGCATGGCCTATATGGAAGTCGAGGTATTCGGCCCGTCGCAGGCGCTGCACTCCGGGGCCTATGGCGGCATCGTGCACAATCCGGCCCAGGCGTTGGCTGAGATTCTGGCGGCGCTGCACGACGGTGACGGGCGCGTGACGGTGCCCGGTTTCTACGACGACGTAGCCGAGCTAAGCGCCGAGCAGCGCGCGGCCCTGGCGAAGGTGCCCTTCACGCTGGAGCGGCTGGAGCGCGAAACCGGCCTGACCGTCCCCTGGGGCGAGGCAGGCTACGAGCTACACGAGCGGCTGGGCATCCGCCCCACGTTGGAGATCAATGGGCTGATCAGCGGCTGGACGGGCGAGGGGTCGAAGACCGTGCTGCCCGACACGGCGCTGGCGAAGGTGAGCTGCCGGCTGGTTCCGTACCAGGACCCGCTGAAGATTTATCGGCTGGTCGCTGATTACGTCGCCGCGCTGACCCCGCCCAGCGTGCGCAGCGAAGTGCGCCTGCTGCATACCGGCAACTGGGTCGTCGTGGACCCGGACTCGCCGTACATTCGGGCGGCGGCGCGCGCTTACGAGTTTGGCTTTGCAGCGTCGCCGGTCTACGTGCGCGAGGGCGGCTCGATCCCGATCATCGGCACGTTCCAGAAGACGCTTGGCACGCCGGCGGTGTTGCTGGGCTTCGGCCTGCCGGACGACAACCTGCATGCGCCCAACGAGCGCTTCGACCTGGGCAATTTCCGCCGGGGCATGAAGACGGCGGTGTATTTCTACCAGCAGTTGGGTGCGCGCGCCTAGCAGGCAGCCATCAGCGATCAGCGGTCAGCCAAAGCAAAACGGGAGCGTACTGCTCCCGTTTGTGTGTGGAGGCGACGGTGGGAATCGAACCCACGGTGAGGGTTTTGCAGACCCTTGCCTTGCCACTTGGCGACGTCGCCCTATGATGCTCAGGCGATGAGAGTATACCTAAGCGGCGGGGCGTTGACAAGGCTGAGTGACTGAGTGACAGCCAGGGTGCATGCAAAACCTATCAGGCAACATGGTCGCGCTCCTTAGCCTCACCCCCGCTTGGCGCTGGCGCGCCTCGCCGCCCCTCTCCGTTGACGGCTATGCGTTACCCACAAACGCCCCCCATCCCCCAGCCCCTTCCCCCACGCTGCGCGGAGGGAAGGGGAGCAGGCCCGCCGCTTTTCTCCCTTCCCCTCACGAGGGGGAAGGGTCGGGGATGGGGGGAAAGAGGCAGGCATAAGGCTTCTCAAACGGCCTCTTGGTGGACTTCCGCCAACGTGTACTAGCCGAAACGCGCAGGACTCTCGGCCTGGATCAAAAAGCCAGGGCTGTGTGCCCTGGCTTGTACACCAATCTCGTTGTCAACCCGCCCTAGTGGTCAGATCAGTTAGGATTCAGAGACAGCTTTCGGCTCAGGGGTATTGAGTTTGGGATAGAGCCGTTCGAGACGAAGACGAGCGTCGCCCGTCGTAAAGCGCCAGTGAATGGTCGCCTGAGC
>JAGPFT010000236.1 GCA_018056405.1 Anaerolineae bacterium | reverse complement strand
GTTCAGGCGCAGCATGCCGCGTTGAGCGAGGCGCAGCGGGCGCACTACCAGATTCATGCTTTCCTGCCGGACATCGGGGGAGCATTCGCCGCCGCCGATCTGGTGGTCAGCCGGGCGGGAGCGGCCACGCTGGCCGAGTACCCGGAATTGGCGTTGCCGGCGATTCTCGTGCCGTACCCCTGGGCGTGGCGCTACCAGAAGGTCAACGCCGACTGGCTGGTCGAGCGGGGGGCCGCGCTGCGGCTGGACGACGAGCGGCTGGGCGACGAGCTGCTGCCCACCGTGCGCGCCCTGTTCCGTGACGAAGAGCGTCTGGCGGGGATGCGCGCGGCGATGGCCGCGCTCAAGCGGTCGGATGGCGCGGAGAACATCGCCCGGCTGCTGGCCGAGCGAGCAGGTGGATAGTGTGCCAGAGTAATCGCATCAAATCTCGGTGTGCAGAGCCTTACCTCACCTCCTGGCTTCGCTGCGCTCAGCCTGTCCTCCTCTCCACACGCGGAGAGGAGGACAGCCCCAGCCGGCGGCGAGACGATCTGCTGCGCCGTCCCGCGCCCTGGTCGCCTGGCACAGTCCCCTCGCCGCGTGTGGAGAGGGGGCGGCGAGGCCCACGCCAGGGGGCCGAGCGGGGGTGAGGTCCACCAGCTCAGCCCCAGCCTCTTTTGATGCGATTACCCTGCATAGGGTGCGTTGCCACTTTGCTGCTGCGATCAGTTCGCTTACAATAGGGGGGCGGGGCCACGCTGCGCCGCGCCCGGCGCGCGCCGCTGAGGCTCCGCCTGCGGGGGACGATGCGCCATGATACAACTGTCGAGCTTCATGATTCTGATGATCGGGATGTTCGCCCTGATCGGCTTCATGCGCGGCTGGACGAAGGAGTTGATTGCGACGGCGGGCATCGTGTTGGCCCTGTTCACGCTCAAGCAGTTCGAGACGATCCTCATTGACCCGCTGACCAGGGGCGAGCAAAGCTCGAAGTTCTGGCTTCAGGCGAGTATTCTGCTGTGCATCGCTTTCTTCGCCTACCAGACGCCGCCGGAGATGCTGTCGCGCAGTGAGCGCAGGCGTTCCAACCGCGAAGGGCTACAAGATGGCCTCCTGGGGGCGATTGTCGGCGGGTGGAATGCCTACCTGCTGATCGGCTCGCTGTGGTGGTACATGGACAACCTCGAATATCCCCTCAGCCCGCACGTCATCCCGGTCGCTCCCGGCTCGGCCAGCGCCGACATGGTGAACATTCTGCCGCTGAGCTGGATGTTAAGCGGCGATGGGAGCGTCCTCTCGATCATGATGATCGTGCTGTTCATCTTCGTGATCGCTGTGGTGGTCTGACGCGCTTCACGGTCGTCTCGGTGGCCTGAGGGCCGGGGGCCTGGTGACAATGCGCTTCTCCCAAGTCATCCTCGAAAACTGGCGCAATTTCGACCAGGTGGATGTGCGCCTGCAAGATCGCGCCTTCCTGGTCGGGCCAAATGCTTCCGGCAAGTCGAACTTTCTGGATGTGTTTCGCTTCCTGCGCGACCTGGTGGTGCCCGGCGGTGGTTTTGAGCAGGCGGTGATGAGTCGCGGAGGCGTCTCCAGCATCAGGAATCTCGCGGCGCGCCGGTATCCAGATATTGTGGTAGAGGTGTGTTTGCAGGCAGAGGGCACAGAGTGCGGCTGGCGCTACCGGATCGCCTTTGCCCAGGACAACCAGAGCCGGCCTGTGCTCAAAGAGGAGCGCGTCTGGCAAGGGGAAGACCTCATCCTCAGCCGCCCGGACCATGACGATGCGGAGGACCCGGAGCGTCTGCGCCAGACTCACCTGGAGCAGACCTTTGCCAACCGCGATTTCCGGCCCATTGCCGACTTTTTTGAGAAAGTCAGCTACTTTCATCTGGTGCCCCAGGTGGTGCGCTCTCCCGACCGCTGGCGGGGGGACATAGTTGATCCCTACGGGGGAGACTTCCTGGAGCGGATAGCTCGCACCAATGCCAGGACTCGTGACGCTCGCTTGCGCCGAATCACGGCGGCTTTGCAGGTGGCCGTCCCCCAACTTCGAGAGCTTCGTCTGGAAAAGGATAAGCGAGGCGTACCGCACCTGTTCGGCAACTATGAGCACTGGCGTCCGCATGGCGCGTGGCAAACTGAAGCTGATTTCTCCGACGGCACGCTGCGCCTGCTGGGGCTGCTCTGGTCGCTCCTGGAAGGCGGCGGCCCCCTCTTGCTGGAAGAGCCGGAGTTGTCTCTGCATCCGGCGGTCGTGCGCCATATACCGCAGATGATGTGGCGGGTGCTGCGCGACCGCAAGAACGCGCGCCAGGTGATAGTGAGCACCCACAGCGCTGAGCTGCTCTCCGAGGGCGTGGCAGCGGATGAGATGCTGCTCTTCATCCCTAAGCGGGAGGGGAGTCAGGTTAAGGTGGGCGTTGACATCACCGAGATTAAAGAGCTTCTGGAAGCGGGGGTATCGCCGGGCGACGTAGCCATCTCCTACACCCAGCCGGAGAAGGCGACACAGTTGGCGCTGTGGTGAGGACTTGACATGCCCGACGATGTGCCCGCCGTAAACCTGCTGGTGGAGGGTCTCACAGATAGAGTTGTCGTCCAACGCATTCTTGAATGGGTGGGCCTTCCCTGTGGCAAAACTTTCGGAGAGAAAGGGAAGGGCTACCTCCTGCGTGTGTTGCCAGACTACAACCAGGCTGCCAGATTCTCGCCCTGGGTAGTGGTCGTTGACCTTGATCAAGCGCCTGAGTGCGCTCCCATGTTGGCTCAGCAATACTTGCCGCGACCAAGCGCTGGTATGAGGTTTCGGGTCGCCGTACACGCTGTCGAGGCGTGGCTCCTGGCGGACATAGACACGCTCGCGGAGTTTCTGGCTGTCCCAAGAACCCGATTCCCTTCCTTTCCCGATGCCGAACCTGATCCTAAAGCCACATTGGTTAGCCTGGCGCGTCAGAGTAAACGCCGAGACGTTCGAGAAGACATGGTGCCACGTCCTGGCAGCGGGGCGAAGGTCGGGCCGGCTTATACAGCCCGCCTCATTGAATATGTGACGGTGGCGGGTTCTGCGCAGTGGCGTCCTGAAGTGGCTGCCCAACGCTCGGACAGCCTGCAGCGCTGTATTGCTGCCCTGCACACGCTCAAACACTGGACTCCTGTTCCATGACTCTCCTCCCCGGCCAGCATATCCATATCGTCGGCATCGGCGGCTTCGGCATGTCGGCCATCGCCCGCGTGTTGCTGGGGCGCGGCTACGCGGTCAGCGGCTCCGACCTGCACGCCAACGACCTGACGCACGCCCTGGCCGCCGCCGGCGCGACGATCTACGAGGGGCACGCGGCGGCCCACATCGCCGGAGCCGACCTGGTGGCGGTCACATCAGCGGCCAACGAGGATAACCCGGAGGTCGCGGCGGCGCGCGCGGCGGGCATCCCTGTGCTGCGCCGGCGCGATCTGCTCGGCGCGCTGATGGCCGGGCAGGTGGGCATCGCCGTCGCCGGGACGCACGGCAAGACGACGACTACCGCCCTGCTGGTTCATGTGCTGCGCGAGGCCGGGCTGGACCCAACCTACATTGTCGGCGGCGTGCTGGCCAACACCGGCACTAACGCCGGAGTCGGGCGCGGGCCGCACTTCGTCATCGAGGCGGACGAGTACGACCGCATGTTCCTCGGCCTGCGCCCGCAGATGGCGATCCTCACCAACATCGAGCACGATCACCCGGACTGCTACCCGACGCTAGACGACGTACGCGCAGCCTTCGCCGAGTTCATCGCCCTGCTGCCGGACGATGGGCTGCTGGTGGCCTGCGCGGACGATCCGGAGGCACGTGCCCTGGGCGACTCGCGCCGCGCCGCCGGGCATCCTGTCGCTTTCTACGGCGTCACTGGCGCTGCGAGTGAGGGGAGCATCGGGGATGAGGCGCTCTGGCGGGCCAGCGATCTGGCCCCCGACGCGGCTGGGGGCATGGCCTTCACCGTCTGGCGCGGGGCGCGGGGCCTGGGCCGCGTCCGGCTGCCCCTGGCCGGGCGGCACAATGTGCTCAACGCCCTGGCCGTGATCGTCGTCGCCGATCGGGCCGGCGTGCCCTTCACAGTGACGGCAGGGGCGCTGGGGGGCTTCCTGGGCACGGGCCGCCGCGCCGAGACGCTGGGCGTCGCCGGGGGCGTGACCGTGATCAGCGACTATGCCCACCACCCAACCGCCGTGCGCGTCACGCTGGAAGCGCTGCGCGCCCGCCCTGGCCTCCGCGATCTGTGGGCGGTCTGGCAGCCGCATACCTACGGGCGGATGCGCGCCCTGGCCGGCGAGTTCGCCGCCGCATTCACCCCCGCCGATCACGTGCTGGTCACCGACGTGTATTCGGTGCGCGAGACGGTTACGCCGGGCCTGGACGCCGCAGGCATGGCCGGGCAGATTGCTGCTGCCGGGCATCCCGATGTGCGCTATACTGGCCCACTGGACGCGACAGCGGAGGCGCTGATCGCCTGCGTCCGGCCCGGTGACGTGATCGTGCTGCTCTCGGCGGGCGATGCGCCGCAGGTGGGCTGCCAGGTGCTCGCCGCACTGAGTTCCGGGGAGGGGCAACCATGAGCGAACGCTACCAGCCGTTGGCCGAGCGATTCGGGGCGGCGATGAAGCGCGACGAGCCGTTGGCCCGCTACACGGGGGCGCGGTTGGGCGGCCCGGCGGACGCGCTGGTGGTCGCCAACAGCACGACCGACCTGACGGACGCGGTGACACTGGCCGCACGCCACGACATCCCCTGGATCGTGTTGGGCGGCGGCGCGAACGTGCTGGTAGCCGACGCTGGCTATCGCGGCCTGGTGATCATCAACCACACCAAAGCCGTGCGCTTTGAAGAAGGCGGGCGGGTCGTGGCCGAGAGCGGCGCCAACCTCTCGACGCTGGCGCGGCGCTGCATGAACCAGGGCCTGGCCGGGCTGGAATGGGCGGTCAACGTGCCGGGCACGGTCGGCGGGGCGGTGATTAACAACGCCGGCGCGCACGGCGGCGACATGGCCGGCTCGCTGCGCTGGGTGGAGATCCTCAGCCTGGAGGATCACCCGCATGTCGAGCTGTGGGGCGTCGGCCAGATGCGCTACGACTACCGTGCGTCCGTCCTCAAGGGCCAGCGGGGGCGTTACGTCGTCCTGGCCGCCACGCTGATCCTGGAGCCGGGCCACGATCCTGACGCGCTCAACGCGCGCGCCGACGGCTTTGTTGCTCATCGCAAGCGCACGCAGCCGCCGGGCGCGTCGCTGGGCAGCATCTTCAAGAACCCGCCGGACGACTATGCCGGCCGTCTGATCGAAGCGGCGGGCCTGAAAGGGACGGCCATCGGC
>JAGPFT010000235.1 GCA_018056405.1 Anaerolineae bacterium | reverse complement strand
TGCTGCCCACGCGCGTGGCGCGCAACGGCGCTGCCCTGACGCGCGCGGGCCGCCTCAACATGCGCAACCTGCAATACGCCGACGATCCGCGCCCACTCGAAGAGGGCTGCACCTGCTACACGTGCACCCACTTCTCGCGCGCCTATGTCCGGCACCTGGTCAAAGCCTCGGAAATCCTGGGGCACCAGCTTCTCAGCCTCCACAATCTGCATTTGCTGCTCACGCTCATGCGTGAGATGCGCGCCGCCATTCTGGACGGCACCTTCGCGGACTACGCCAGCGCGTTTCTGGCGGGCTACCAGCCGGTTGGGTCTCAGAAAGGAGCGAGGCGGACCCCGCTCCCCGTCGGCTAGGTGGCGTAAAAGACGCAAGTTGCCTCCTTCTTTGGCTGCGCATCATGCGCGCTGCCGCTCGTATCTGGCGAACGACTGCCCGGCACGTCTGATTCAAGGGACGGGGTGCGTGCCGGCTGCGTATCTGCGAAAGGATCGTTCGTGGATCTATTCAAAGCTCTGGTGCTGGGTATCCTGCAAGGAGCAACAGAATTCCTGCCTATTTCAAGCTCCGGCCATCTTGTGCTGGTGCCCTGGTGGCTCAACTGGTCCGAGCCTCCGCTCATCTTCGACGTTGTGGTACACCTGGGCACACTGATGGCGGTGCTGGTTTATTTCTGGCGCGACTGGCTGGCGCTCTTGCGCGCTGGCGCACACGCGCTACGTTCCCGTACTGTTCAAGACCCTGATACACGGCTCCTGCTGCTGATCGTGCTGGGAACGGTGCCGGCGGCAGTGGTGGGTGCCCTGCTCGAAGATGCGTTCGAGACGACCTTTTCCAAGCCAAGCCTGGTGGCGGCGTTCTTGCTGGTGACAGCCCTGCTGCTGTTCCTCAGCGAGCGAGTGCAGACCGGCAGGCGGGGGCTGGAAGACCTGACCACGCGCGATGCGCTGGTCGTAGGGACGGCTCAGGCGCTGGCCATCCTCCCCGGACTCTCACGCTCTGGCAGCACCATCGCGGCAGGCATCATGCGCGGGCTGCCCCGAGCGGTGTCGGCGCGCTTCAGCTTTCTGCTGGCGACGCCCATTATTCTGGGGACAGGGGCCAAGCAGGGATTCGATGTGATCACAGGGGCGGAAGAGGTCAGCCGGGCGCTGATCGGGCCGCTCGCCGTCGGTTTTGCAGCGGCGGCTGTGGTCGGTTTCGTGTGTATCTGGGGGCTTCTGCGCCTGCTACAGCGGCGGCGATTGTACGGGTTTGCAGCGTATTGTGCGGTGTTCGGCGCGCTCAGCCTGCTGGTTGCCCTCTTCAATTGAGGGGGGGAGGAGTTGAAGCAGGCCAAACGCACCATCGTCATCTTGAGCCTGGCGCTGGCAAGCTGCCGCGTCTCCGTCGCTGACCCGACGCTCACGCCGCAAGTCTTCAGCGTGCGCATCCTGACGACGACGGCGACGGCACCGCTGCTGCGCGATCTGGTTCAGGCCTACGCGCCTTTGGGAACCGTGATCGCTGTGGACAGCGTGGAGGCCGACTGGCAGACTCTCTATGAGTGGCTGCGCTCCGGTGATGTGCCCTTCGCGCTGACCACCTACCTGCCGCCAGAGGCTGGGCTGTGGGCCGCGCCGCTGGGTCAGGATGGAATTGCCATTGTCGTCCACCCAACCAACACCGTGCCAGCCCTAACGATAGACGACCTGCGCCGCATCTTCCAGGGCCGCCTTACCTCGTGGGCAGCCCTGGGCGGGCCGGACGTGCCTGTCACCGTCATCAGCCGCGAAGCCGGGGCCGATACGCGCCTGGCCTTCGACGCGCTGGTGATGGGCGAGCAGCCCACCACGCCCGCCGCCCGGCTGGCCCTTTCCAGCGCCCGCGTCGTGGACCTCGTGGCGGGCGATCCCGGTGCTATCGGCTATGTGAGCATGGCCTTTGTAGACGGGCGCGTCCGCGCGGTGCCGCTGGCCGCGTTCAGCGATGCTGAGGCAGTCGCCCCCACGCCGGAGACCGTTGAGAGTGGTGCGTACCCGCTGCGCACGCCCCTGCTGGTGGTAGGGCCGCAGCCCCCGGCGGAGACCGGCGTCTACCGCGACTGGTTCGCCTGGATGCAGAGCGAAGAGGGTCAGGCGGTTGTGGGCCTGCACTACGCTCCACTGGGGGATGCCGAGCTATGGGGCATGTCTTCGGAGAGCTGATCCGCTGGTTGATGCTGGTGGCGAAATGCCTTCGTAGGGGCGTATAGCAACACGTCCCTACGGACCTCACCCCCGCTCGGCCCGCTAACGCGGGCCTCGCTGCCCCCTCTCCACGTTGGAGAGGGGACAAGCCGAGCGCAGCGAGGCCGGGGGTGAGGTCAACCAGGGCGCGGCAGAGTGTCACCCGCTGTAGGGGTATACCCACAGGAGACGCCGTAGGGTTATGCCAACCCGACACGGGAGACGTGCGGCTTTACCTCACCCCTCAATCCCCTCTCCACACGCGGAGAGGGGACTTAACCACACCATGACGCCCCCTCTCCACGTGGTGGAGAGGGGGCCAGGGGGTGAGGCTTTCAAACGGTTTCTGGCGCGGACATGCGCGCCCGCCTGGTCACGTTCCGAGACAAGGTGGATGGGCAGTTCCAGGTGTCGTCACCGCCAGGGAGTAAAACCTTATGGCCGGATTTCGTCGCATAACCCTACGTCGTGTGACAAGCAACACGTCCCTACGGGTACAGTCTCAGGGATGGGGTTGCCGGGCGGCGACGAACACGGCGCGCTCGCTGTCCTCCTGAGCGTCAAGCGGTTCGAGGTCTGCGCGGAGCACAGCAAGCACGGCGAACCCCGCGCGTTCCAGCAACGCCACGATGCCCTGCACCGGATAGCCGCGCTCGACGTGCACCTCGTCGGCGCGGCCCCAGGTGAGATTGCTCTGCTGGGCGAAGATCGTGTAGTGCACGGTGCGGCGCTGCGTCTCGTAGCTGAAGTGGGTGCGGGCAATAAGCAGCAGGTTGCTGCCGTTGTCGAAGATCACGCGGTCGCTCTGCGCGGCGCTGGCAGCAAGCCCCTGGAGAGTGTACATATCAAAGATGAACAGCTTGCCGTCCTCCAGCGCACCGTGCACGCGCACAAAAACTTGCTCCAGGTCGTGCAGACTGGGCATGGCGTTGAGCACTCCCCCTGCTGCCAGAGCCAGGTCTACCAGCCCGGCGGACGCTTCCAGGTGGCGGATGTCCATGTGTCGGAAAGTGGGCATCTCGTAGACATCCGCGACTGCCGCGCTGTCCTCGGCGAACGCCTGACTCTGGGCAGCGGCCTGGGCCAGCATCTCCGCGCTGGCATCCAACCCGAAGACGCGCATTCCCTGGCGGGCGAGCAGCCAGGTGCTCACGCCGGTGCCGCAGCCCAAGTCGAGCACGCGCCGCCCCGCCCAGTCCAATGAGTGAGCCAGCGCCAGGTAGCGCGGCACCTGCTGGCGGGTATAGGCGGACAGACCGGTGCGGTCATAGATGGCAGCCAGCCGGCTGTAGGGAGGAACCTGAAAGAGAGACTGTTCGGCCATAGAACCTCGCTTGTGGCAAGGGTACCGATGTGGGGGCGCTGTCGCATAGTCCCTGCCGGGCGCAGCAGAGTGTCACCCGCTGTAGGGTTATACCAACCCGACACGGGCGACGTGAGGTAAACCCGCGCCGCGGGCTTCTCAACCGGTCCATCACAGAGCGCGCAGTGGTCGCAGAGAAAGCCTCAGAGCTTTTCCGACTTTCCCCTCCGCGCCCTCGTCATCTCAGCGGCTCAAGATCACTGCCCCAAAAAGCGAATGCGCCCCTACAGAGAATCTCGGCGTTCCCGGAGGGCGCATTGCGATACGCCCCTACGGACCTCACCCCCGCTCGGCCCACTGACATGGGCCTCGCCTCCCCCTCTCCGGTCTATACACGTTCACGGAGAGGGGGAAAGGCCGAGCGTAGCGAGGCCAGGGAGTGAGGTCAACAGGCCCGGCAGCACCGCACCCCGACCTGCCCTGGCGCTACGAGCCGGGAACTGGCTGCGGTGCGCTCAACGGCGCGAAGCTGAAGACCAGCTCGTAGCGCGTCGAGTATAGCACAACGCTGCCCTCGCTGTAGTTTTCTACGTTGAACGCCGGATTCTCGACGATGTAGTTCTGGTTGCCCAGGTTGCCCTTCAGCGGCCCCAGGTCAATCCCGTACTGCGGCACCTGGTCCAGTTCCTCTTTAGTCGCCGGGTGCGGGTAGGCGCTGAGCAGCACATGCATATCCGGCCCGTTGAGCGCGTCAAGGCTTTGCAGGCGAACCACCATTCGCCCGTCCGAAAGCTGGTAGAGGCTGGCCGTACCCTGCGCCCCGCGCATGGAGTCCAGACGGACGAAGTTGCCCGTCAGTAACTCGCGCACCTGCGATGGGTTCGGGTCAATGGCGGGCAGGTTCGGCTCCTCGACATCGAGCGGCTCAGCCAGCCGGGCGGCTACCAGGTCAATGGCCATCTGCGGGCTGCGCTCGTAAAGCTGCGCGTACATGTCCTGCGCCTGGCTGGGCAACTGGTAGAAAGCATCGGGGAAGGGCGAGACCGCTTCTTGCTCGCGGATGTAGTCGGCAAACTGGTCGAGCCAGAGCGGTGAGGCCAGCAGCGCGGCCACGATCAGCGCGCCGACAAACAGGACGCCCCAGGCCGGTCGCGTATTCATGCGCTCTCCCTGCGGATGGCAGTACGGGTATCTCGACGGTGATCTTAACGGACACGGCGCGTTTGAGCCACAAGCCGCGCCCGCCCCAGACGCTCCCCACTTGCACCGGAGCGCCGCAAGACTACAATCGAGCATGTACCCACAAGGGGGGGACATGACTCAGTCAGGCCCGGCGAACACCCCGCGCATCGTCCTGCAACTGAGCGACCGCGCCGAAGGCCTGGCCGTGACGGTGCTCGATGCGCCATTCGGGGCGGGCATGGCCGCCGAGATCGTGCTGCAGCGCATCGAAGACGTGCTGCGCATGGCCAGCCAGCCAACCTTCCGCGAAGATGTCGGGCGCGGCTTGTTCCGCGCGCTGTTCCCCGGCAAGCTCGAAGATGTCTACCGGGCGGCGCTGGCCGAAACGACCGTGCACGGCCTGACGCTGGAGATAGAGCTGCGCTTCGACCGCAACCTGGCCCGGATCGCCCGCTATCCCTGGGAGCTGCTCCACGACGGCACGCGCTTCCCCGTGCAGTCGGGAGCGGTCGCCCTGACGCGCACGCTGCCTTGCCCAGAACCGCCGCCCCCGCTCATTTCTGCTGCGCCGCTCGAAGTCTTGTACGTGGCCGCGCACCCGTCTGACTGGCCGCCGCTCGCCGCGCAGTACAACGACCTGGCGGGCGCGCTGGCCGGG
>JAGPFT010000234.1 GCA_018056405.1 Anaerolineae bacterium | reverse complement strand
GCGTCAGCCCGCCGGCGAGCATGACGCGCGGCGCGACAGTTAGCACAGCGCGCGCCACGTCCTCGCCCGCCGTCTCGCCCGTGCCACCGTAAAGCTGCGAGTGATAGGCGTCTACCAGCAGGGCGGGCAGGCGCTCGTCAGGGGGAGCGCTCGCAGCGAACAGCCGTGCGCTGTCCACTGCTTCACTTCGGTCGTGTGGGCGCAGCGCTTTATAGGCGCGCCCATCCAGGGCGGCGAGGGCATCGGGCGGCTCATCGCCGCTGAGTTGCGCCACGTCCAGCCCCACCTCGTCCAGCAGATGCATGATCTCGGCAGCGCCCGCGTTGACAAAGACGCCCACCAGAGCCGGACACGCCGTCCCCAACACGGCGCGCAGCCCCGCCGCGATCAGGTGCGCTCGTTCGGGCGCGAGGGAGCGCGGGCTGGGCGAGTAGAAGTTCAGGCCGAGCAGGTCGGCCCCGGCCTCGGCGCAGCGCAGGGCGTCGTCGAGCGCCGTCACGCCGCAAATCTTGACGTGGGTCATGGCTATCCCTCTCGCGGCTGACTGCTGAGTTCGCGGACGCGCGCGGCCACGTCCGGCGCGGTGACCAGCGCCTCGCCGACCAGCACGGCGCGCGCACCCGCCGCGCCCATGCGCCGCACATCCGCGCCGCTGACGATGCCGCTCTCGGCGACCAGGGTCACGCCTTCCGGCAGCAGGCGGGCCAGACGCTCGGTCGTCGCCAGGTCTACGGAGAAGGTGCGCAGGTCGCGGTTGTTGACGCCGATCAGCGGCGCGCCGAGGGCCAGCGCGCGCTCCAACTCGGCCTCGTCGTGCACCTCGACCAGCGCGGCCATGCCCAGTTCGACGATAAGCGCGTGCAGGTCGGCCAGGTGCGCGTCGTCGAGGGCGGCGACAATGAGCAGCACGGCGTCCGCCCCCGCCGCGCGCGCCTCGTAAACCTGGTAGGGGTCGAGCACGAAGTCCTTGCGCAGGACGGGGACGCTCACCGCCGCGCGGACAGCGATCAGGTGAGCCAGGTCGCCGCCGAAGAACCGCGCGTCGGTCAGCACGGAGAGGGCCGCCGCGCCGTTGGTGGCGTAGGTCGTCGCCAGGGCGAGCGGGTCGAAGTCCGCCCGCAGCACGCCACGTGAAGGCGACGCCCGCTTGATCTCGGCGATCAGCGCGACGCTCTCGCGGCGCACGGCGGCCCGCATGTCGCGCGGCGGGGGCGCTTCGCGCGCCGCAGCGATCACCGTCGCCGCGCTCGCGCGGGCCTTGCGCGCCGCGATCTCCTCGACCTTGTGCGCCAGAATCCTGTCCAGCACGGTCTGCGTGCGCACGAAGTCACCCGGCACGAGCCACCTCCTGGCTGAAGGCGATCAATGCGTCGAGTTTGGCCAGCGCCGCGCCGCTGGCGATGGAGTCGGCGGCCAGAGCGATGCCCTCGGCGAAGTCATCTGCGCGCCCTGCGGCGAGCAGAGCCGCGCCGGCGTTGAGCAGCACCACGTCGCGCTTGGCGGCGTTGACCTCCCCGCTGAGGATGCCGCGCAGGATGCGCGCGTTTTCCGCCGCCTCGCCGCCGAGCAACTCCCAGATGTGGGCGGGCGTCAGATCGTAATCCAGCGGGTTCAGCTCGAAAGTGCGCACCGCGCCGTTGGCGTAGTGGCTGACGACGTTGGGGCCGGTGGTGGTCAGCTCGTCAATGTTGCCGTAGCCGCAGACGACGATGGCCGAGAGCGCGCCCAACTCGCCGAGCACGTTGGCCAGGTACTCGGTCAGGTCGGGGGCGAAGACGCCCATCAGTTGGCGGCGCGCGCCCGCCGGGTTGGTCAGCGGGCCGAGGATGTTGAAGATGGTGCGCACGCGCAACTCGCGGCGCGGGCCGAGCGTGTGCTTCATGGCCGGGTGCAGCCGGGGCGCGAAGAGGAAGCCGATGCCGATCTCGTCCACGCAGCGCCCGGCCTGCTCCGGCGTCAGGTCGAGGTTCACGCCGAGTTCGGCCAGCACGTCGGCGCTGCCGCAGCGACTGGTGCTGGCGCGGTTGCCGTGCTTGGCGATGCGCACGCCCGCACCCGCTGCCACAAAAGCGACCGTCGTGCTGATGTTGAACGTGCCGGATTTGTCGCCGCCGGTGCCGCAAGTATCGAGCAGATCGCCATCGGAGCGGATGGGCACTTTGATGGCGTTGGCGCGCATGGCGCGGGCGCTGCCCAGAATCTCGGCTTCGGTCTCGCCTTTCATGCGCAGGCCCATCAGGTAAGCGCCGATCTGTGCCTCGGTCGCCTCGCCACGCATGATCTGGTTCATGACCGCTTCGGCTTCTTCGGCGCGAAGCTGCCCGAAGCGGCTGATCACGTCAATGGCGCGTTGGATGTCAATGACTGGGTTCATGGTAGCTCCTCGTGGTGGTTGGTGGTTGTTCCTGGTTACTGGTTGTCAGTCGGTTGTCAGTTGGCGGCAATCAGGAGTAAGTCCAGATGGAATTAGAGAGTGCGTCTGTAGGGGCGCTGCTCTGCTGCGCCCAGGGGCGGAGCAAAGCGCCGCCCCTACTGAAAACTGCAAGCCGATCCCTGATCACCTCCTACAGACGGCGCTCCAGGAAGTTCTGCACGATGCGCGCGCCGAACTTGGTCAGGATGCTCTCCGGGTGAAACTGCACGCCGACGACCGGATGCTGTTTGTGGCGCAGGGCCATCACCTCGCCGGCCTCGGTGAAGGCGGTGACTGTCAGCGCGTCCGGCAGCGGCTCCTCGACGATCAGGCTGTGGTAGCGCGTGGCCTCGAACGGGCTGGGCACGCCGGTGAACAGGGCGGCGTTCTTGTGATAGATCAGGCTGGTCTTGCCGTGCATCAGGCGCGGGGCGCGCACGACGCGCCCGCCATAGGCCTGGCCGATGCACTGCTGGCCCAGGCATACGCCCAGGATTGGCGTCGTCGGCCCCAGCGCGCGGATCACGTCGAGCGAGATGCCGCCGTCATCGGGCGTGCCGGGGCCGGGCGAGATGACGATGTGCGACGGGCGCAGGGCGCGTATCTCATCGAGCGCAATCTGGTCGTTGCGGGCCACGCATAGTTCAGCGCCCAGTTCGCCCATCAACTGCACCAGGTTGTAGGTGAAGCTGTCGTAGTTATCAATCACCAGGATCATCGCCATGCCTCCCTATCCCAACCCTTCTTCGGCGCTTTGCAGGGCTACCGCCATGGCCCGCGCCTTGTTGACCGTCTCCTCATACTCGCGGGATGGGTCGCTGTCGGCGACGATGCCCGCGCCCGCCTGGAAGGTCACCTGGTCGCCGCGCATGAGCATGGTGCGGATGGTGATGCAGGTGTCCATCGAGCCGTCGAAGCTGAAGTAGCCGACCGCGCCGCCATACGGCCCGCGCCGCGTGCCTTCAAGCTCCTCGATGATCTCCATGGCCCGCACCTTCGGCGCGCCGCTGAGTGTCCCGGCGGGGAAGGTGGCCCGCAGCAGGTCGAAGGCGCTCAGCCCAGCGCGCAGCCGCCCCTGCACCTGGCTGACGAGGTGCATGACGTGCGAGTAGCGCTCGACGATCATCAGGTACGGCACGCGCACCGTGCCGTACTCGCAGACGCGGCCCAGGTCGTTGCGGCCCAGGTCCACCAGCATAACGTGCTCGGCGCGCTCCTTCTCGTCGGCCAGCAGTTCGGCGGCCAGCGCCTCGTCCTCGGCCTCATCGCGCCCGCGCGGGCGCGTCCCGGCGATGGGCCGCAGGGTGGCGATGCCGTCCTCCAGGCGCACCATCATCTCCGGCGAGGCACCGATCAGCGCCAGGTCGTCGCTGAAGCGCAGGAAGAACATGTAGGGCGAGGGGTTGAGCGCGCGCAGCGCCCGGTAGATGGTGAATGGCGGCGCGCACGTGCGGCGGCTGAAACGCTGCGAGAGCACGATCTGGAAGGCGTCGCCGGCGGCGATGTACTCTTTGGCCGCGCGGACGTTGGCCTCGAACTGCTCGCGGCTGACGTTGGAGCGCAGATCACCGTCACTCACTGCGGGGCACTCGTCCATAAAGGGCAGCGGGACGGCCAGCGCGTCAAGAATCTGGTCAATGCGGCGCACGGCGTCGTCGTAGGCGGCGTCGGGATCGCCGGTGTTGTGCGCGTTGGCCAGGACGATGAGCTGGTGCTTGGCGTGGTCGAAGATGACCAGCGTCTCGGCCAGCAGGAAGGCGGCGTCTGGCACGTTGAGGTCGTCGCGGGCGGTGGCCGGCAGCCGCTCGAAATGGCGCACGACATCGTAGCTGAGGTAGCCGACCGCCCCGCCGACGAAGCGCGGTAGCCCTTCCAGCCGCACCGGGCGGAAACGCTCCATCTCGGCAGCGATGACGTGCAGCGGGTCTTCGCCGGGGGCTAGGTCGCGTGCTGTCGTCTGGCCGTGCCGGGTGATCGTCACATGCTGGCCCTGGACGGTGATCATGCCCTTGGGGTTCACGCCCAGGAACGAGTAGCGCCCTACCTGCTCGCCGCCCTCCACGCTCTCCAGCAGGAACGACGACGCGCCCATGCCGGCCAGCTTGAGGTAGACCGAGACGGGCGTTTCCAGGTCGGCCAGCAACGTGCGATAGACGGGGAGCAGATCGCCGCGCGCGAACAGGCGATGAGCCGCCGCCCGATCCGGGGTGATCGGCGCGCGCGTGCGCAGGTGTTCCGGTGACAGGGCCATCAGTGCGCCTCCCGCAGCAGTGCTACCAACGAAAAGAATCTCCCCCTTCGCTCAAGGACGAGAAGAGGAGATTCCCGCGGTGCCACCCTGATTAAGCGACTGTCCCCCGAAACAAAAACATCTCCGGTGAATGCGCGGAGATGCGGGGAGAAGCCAGCTTCACTCGTTGAGGTACGGACGCAGCCCGCTTGATCTGGGCCGCCTCGATACCCGTCACCTTGCTAACGGTGGTGTCTCCGGTGCGAGCTAGTGGCGCGAGCGCGTTCGACCGCACAGCTCCCTGGCCCATTCCACACCGGCGCTTGTACCGCCTTCGCAGCCCCCGGCGGCTCTCTGAACACCGCTGCGGTGTGTACTATTCCAGATCAACGCTTTTTGTGTATGCGACTATGCCCCCAAAGGTAGCAGGGTTTGGCGGCGTTGTCAAGGGGCGTATCTCATTTCTGGGGCAAAAGATCACCGCTGAGGCGCAGAGAGCGCGGAGAAAAGAGAGTGGGGAGAGGGTGAGGGGTCATGACACCCCTACCCTCAATCCCTCCCCGCCCGCAGGGCGGGACGTGAGCTTGCTCCCCCTTTCCCTGCGAGCGGAGAATGACCTTGCCCCGGTTTAACGGACAGTTTTGATTTCGTCGGCATACTGCTGTTCGAAAGCAGCAGGGCTGACATAGCCCAAGGACGAGTGCAGACGGTGGCGATTGTACCAGACTGCGAGATACTCA
>JAGPFT010000232.1 GCA_018056405.1 Anaerolineae bacterium | reverse complement strand
TCAGTCCCCTCTCCGCGTGTGGAGAGGGGATTGAGGGGTGAGGTAAACCCGCGCAGCGGGCTTCTCAACCGCTCCATCACAGAGCGCGCAGTGGTCGCAGAGAAAGCCTCAGAGCTTTTCCGACTTTTCCCTCCGCGCCCTCGTCATCTCAGCGGCTCAAGATCACTGCCCCAAAAAGCGAATGCACCCCTATTGTACCATCTGCCGATACACCGTCAGAAGTTGCCCCGCCGCCTGTTCCCAGGTGAAGAACGCCGCCTGGCGCGTGCCCCGCGCGGTCAGCGCCTCGCGCAGCGCCGAGTCGTCCAGCAGGCGGCGCAGTGTCTCGGCTAGCGCCCCCACGTCGTAAGGGTCCACGAGCAGAGCCGCATCCCCGGCCACTTCGGGCAGCGAGGAGACCGTCGAGGTCACGACGGGCGTGCCGCAGGCCATCGCCTCCAGCACGGGCAGCCCGATGCCCTCATACAGCGAGGGGTACGCCAGACAGACGGCTTCGGAGTACAGAGCGGGCAGGTCTTCGTCGCGGACGAAGCCGGTGAAATGCACGCGCTCGCTCATGCCGAGGTCGCGCACCGTCTGGTAGATTGGCGCGTCCAGCCAGCCGCGTCCCCCGGCGATGACCAGATGATAGTCCGCATACTGCGACCCCAGCGCAGCCAGCGCTTCGACCAGGCGGGCATAGTTCTTGCGCGGCTGAACTGTCCCGACTGAGAAAACATAGGGGTTGGGCGGCAGGCTGTAACGGGCGCGCACGCCCTGGCGCGGTTCCATGTCCGTGACCGGCTTGAATTCGGGGTTCACTCCGCCGAGCAGCACCGTGATCTTGTCCGGCGGCGTCCTGTACAACTCAACGAGATCGTCTTTCGTCGCCTGCGAGTCGGCCAGGACATGTGTGGCCCGCCGCACCGAGCGCGGCACAACCGCGTCCAGGTACGCTTTCAGGACGGGTGTCGTCGTCTCTGGCGCGCGCACGAATGACAGATCGTGGACGGTGAGCAGTGTCCGCGTGCCGGGCAGCGTAGGGGGCAGCGTGAAATCGGTGGCGTGAAAGAGCCGCACCCGGCCCGTGAACGCTTCCACCGGCAGCGGGACTTGCAGGCGGTGCCACAGCCGGGCAAACCACAAGGGGGTGATGCGTGTCGGGTGCCAGGCGAAGTTGGCGCCGGGCGGCGGCGGCAGGGCGCGGCGCTGCGCCCCGGCGACGAAGAGGCGATAGGGAGTGGTGCTGTCCAGGGCCGCCAGCGCGCGCATCAGCTCACGCACGTAGCGCCCGATGCCCGCGCCTTGCTCGTGGGCAGCGGTATAGTCAATGCCGATGGCTGCCATCGCCGGGCTTAGCCCTACCTCCGCCGAAGCGGCTTGCAGTCATCCGTCAGAATGGCCCTGCCCTTCAGACCCGATCCCGTGCCCTTCCAGGTCACTCCACGTCGTTGTACGTCCAGTAGCGGTTGGCGAAGAAGTTCCAGACCATGACGATCCAGATAGCGAAGAACTGGGCGATATTCGTGCCAAGCCGCCGCGTTGCGGTCACTTCCAGCGTCCCAATCAGGCCCAGGCCGCCCAGCACGTCCACACCGATCTCGCCGAAAGGACTGTAAAGCGTGCGCACCCACACCAGCCGGAAGGCCAGCCCGATGGCGCTGACAATGAAGAACTGCAACCCCTGCCGCCGGACGGAGCGCGTCCGCGAATCCGGGTACGTCCAATAGCGGTTCCAGATGAAGTTGCTCGATACCGCCGTGACAAAAGCGGTGCCTGTCGCCAGGGCTACCTTCAGCGTCGCGTTCGGCTCAGTGGGGCGCAGGATCGTCGCCTGGAGCAGGTTGAGCATCCCGAAGTCAATAATCGCCCCCAGGATTCCCACAGTGGCGAACTTCAGGAAGCGCTCGACCTCGCGGGCGCGCTGCGCTCCCGCGCGCTGACTGACACGGACGATCATCTGGTTCCACCAGGCGAATCCGCGCGCCAGCCTGTCCCCCTTCTGCTTGACGATCTCTTCAGTCGTTTCAGTGCTCAGCATACTCACGATCCGTGATATGATGCGTTGGGGCGCTGCTCACCCAGGCCAGCAGCCCCAGCATGACCCCTAGATGGAGGAAGAGGTTATTGACGGTGAGTTTGTCCACCACACTGTGAATAGCGAAGTGCGTCCAGGTGCCCAACAGACCCAGCGCCAGCCCGCGCAAGAGCGGGTCGCGGTGGCGCAAGCTGCGCAATGTCCCCCAGACGATCCATGCCCACCCCAGTAGATAGCCCGCCAACCCCACCAACCCGGCCTCAGCCAGGATGTTCAGGTAGTCGTTGTGAGCGTGACCGAGCGCGTTCGGCCAGCGCAGCAGGGCGTAGTTCGCGTAGGCCACTTCGTAGTTCCCCAGCCCAACGCCTGTCCACAAGTGTCCGCTGGCCATTTCCGCCGCCGCCTGCCAATGCGCCAGCCGCTCGACGGTGGCGAAGTTCGCATCGCTGAGCGGCGCGCCGCGCACGTCCTGCAAGCCCACGAAGTCACTAAACACGCTGTTAAGGCGCGTCTGCACGGCGACGGGCAGCATGTCGGCCAGCCACAATCCCCCTGCCAGGAGTACTCCCACGCCTACCAGGGCAGCCCCCTGCCAGCGGCGGCGTGGCGCAAAGAATACCATTACGGCACCGGCCCCGCCAAAACCAAGCCACGCCCCGCGTCCCCAGGAGGCGATCAGCCCGGCCAACAACAGCGCCGCGCACAGCGCATACAGGGCGGCCAGGAGGGACTCTTGGCGCATCCTCACGCCAGCCCACCAACGCGGCGTGCCCTGGCGGGCGCGCTGCCAGGCTCGCCCGGCGTGACCCCAAGCCAAGCCCAGCGTCAGCGGCAACGCCAGCCCCATGAAGGCGCTGAAAGGGTTGGGCTGGCCGAAGGTGCCGAAGGCGCGGAAGTGACGGAAGTTGTCAATCCACAGGTGGGCCGCGCCCGACCCGCCGTTGTACTGGTACAGGCCAATGACGGCTTGCAGCACCGCCGCCCAGACGACACCCAGGGCGATCCACGCCCAGCGGCCTGCCCGCCCATAGTCCAGTACGATCAGCACGAGCGCGGCCATCGCCGCCCACTTGGCCCACTCGGCCAGCCACGCGCCTGCCGATTTCGCCCCCCACAGGGACGGCGCGAACCCGGCCAGGATCACCGCCAGGGCCAGCAGCACCCACGAGCGTGGCAGCGGAACGTTCCGCCGCGCTGTAACTCGCCACAGTCCCCACACAAACACGACCGCCGCGAAAGCGATCTGCCCCACATCGAGCGGGAGCGGCAGGGGGGACTCAGTGGCGATCAACGTTTTGAGCGGCGCGACGGCCAGCATCAGGATGACGCTCAGCGATGGCTCGATCAACAGCACCGTGCCAACCGCCAGCCCTCCGATCAGCGCGAGTGCTATCGCCAGCGGAAGCTGCGCCGCCACCAGGCCCGCCAGGATGGCCGCGCCCACCCACAGGGTCGCGCTCTGCCCGGCGAACAGCCGCCGGCTCGAAGACCAGCTTGCCGCGCTCACACCCGTCCCCGGAAGTACTCAATCGTCTGGCGCAGACCATCTTCCAGAGCGACGCGCGGCTCCCAGCCAAGCACCGCTCGCGCCCGCGTGATGTCCGGCTGGCGCGTCTGCGGATCGCCTTTGATGCGCTGATCGGGCCGGACCGTGATCCCGGCGGGATTCCCCGTCATCTCGTTGATCAGGTCAGCCAGTTGGCGAATGGTCATCTCGCCGGGATTGCCGACGTTGACCGGCTCGTTGAAGTCGGCGAGCAACAGGCGGTAGATGCCCTCGATCAGGTCGGCGACGTAGCAAAAGCTGCGCGTCTGCGATCCATCTCCATAAACGGTCAGCGGTTCGCCACGCAGCGCCTGCCCGATGAAATTGGGCACCACACGCCCATCGTCCAGACGCATACGCGGGCCATAGGTGTTGAAGATGCGCGCGATGCGCGTGTCCACATGGTGCGCGCGGTGGTAGGCCATCGTCAGGGCCTCGGCGAAGCGCTTGGCTTCGTCGTAGACGCCGCGCGGCCCGATGGTGTCCACATTGCCCACATAGCTTTCGGTCTGCGGGTGCACCAGCGGATCGCCGTAGACTTCGGAGGTCGAGGCCAGCAAGAAGCGCGCGCCCTTGTCTTTGGCCACGCCGAGCGCGTTGTGGGTGCCCAGCGCCCCCACTTTTAGCGTCTGGATCGGATACATCAGGTAGTCAATGGGGCTGGCGGGCGAGGCGAAATGCAGCACGGCATCAATCGGGCCAGGCAGGTAGATATAGTTGGTTACATCATGCTTGATGAACGAGAAATCTTCGTTGCCGGCCAGGTGAGCGATGTTGTCAATCGAGCCGGTCAGCAGGTTGTCCATGCCGATCACCTGGTGTCCCTCGGCCAGGAAGCGATCACACAGATGAGACCCCAGGAATCCGGCAGCGCCAGTGATCAGGATGCGCATACTTCTCTCATGCCCCTCAACGACGATGTCAGCAGACAAACGGGCGAAGTGTACCACAAAGCGCCAGCAAGCCAAGCGTCAGGAAGGTGGGGGTGCACGCCTGAGCAGGTCACTCGGCTTCGCTATTGAGCAACCCCAGCTTCCGACTCAACTCCGCCGCGAACACGCCAAAGGCATGGTCGTCGTAGAGGCAGACGATGATGTGGCGGAGACTTGCCGGTTTCTCAAGCATGTAGTCCAGGGTAGCGCGCAGACTCGCCTGCGCGCAGCTTTCCAGCGGGCAACCGAACACCCCGGTGGAGATCGCCGGCAGCGCGATGCTGTGCAGGCCGTGCGCTTCGGCCAGGCCCAGACTGGCCCGCACGGCGCTGGCCAGCTTGCGCGCCTCGTCACCATCACCCATGCACGGCCCCACTGCGTGGATCACGTAGCGCGCCTTCAGCATTCCCGCCCCCGTGATCACGGCGCTTCCCACCTCGCAGGAACCTATCGCCAAGCACTCTTCCTGGATGCTCGGCCCGCCCTTACGCCGGATCGCGCCTGCCACGCCAGCCCCCAGGATGAGCTGTTCGTTGGCCGCGTTGACGATCGCGTCTACCTCCAAATCAGTGATGTCTCCCTGCACCAGTTCAATGGTAATCCCCTTGACAGTCGCTTTCATGGTGCGACCTCCCTACCAGCGCCAAATCCAGGCGAGCCTGACCCCGTCCGTCGCGGCGCGGCGCAGCGGGGCGGCGAGGTTCGCGTAGTCGTTGTCCCCCTGGTCGCTGATGCCCGCCGGATCGGGCACGAATGGCAGTTCCCCACAACGCACCTGCTCGCCCCTGGCCAGCCCCTCCCAGATACGCGACAAGGAGTCGTGCGCGGCGGACAGCGCCTCATAGTCCCGCTGAAGACTGACCAGGACGGGCGACAGGGTGGCAAAAGGAGCAGTGTAGGGA
>JAGPFT010000233.1 GCA_018056405.1 Anaerolineae bacterium | reverse complement strand
GTGGCGACTCCGCCGCCAGCGTGAGCCGGTCGGCGCTGGACGGCGTGCCCTTCGGCGTGTCGCCCTTGCCCCCCAGCACATTGTCCGCGATCTCCGCTGCATCGAGCAAGGAGAAGGGCGGCAGCAACAGCGCCACCAGGAACAGTGGCAGCGCCAGCGCCATGCCGATCAGCGCAGCGCGCGCGTAGCCTTGCTGCTTGCGGCGGCGGGGCGGCTGCTGCGGGCGCGAGGGGACGGGGGGCGGCACTCCTTCCTGCTCGCCGGCGAACTGCGGCGTCACCGTCGTGACCGGCAGGCGACGCGCCGAGGGCGGCGGCGTGGGCCGCTTGCGGCGCTCCGGCGGCGAGCGGCGCGATGGCTCAGCCGGTGTGAGGCGATCTTCGGGTGGGGTGTCGTTCATGCGCGCAGTCTCTCTAATGCGTCTTGATGATCATGATCGGTAGCCGCTTGTAGGAGCGAGTTTGATGCAGATGAACGAATGGGGGCGGATACCGTGCCGGACACGTGGGCGTTGCTCTCCTGCGCGCTCGTTGACCTCACCCCCTGGCCTTGCTGCGCTCGGCCTTTCTCCCTCTCCGTGGACGGAGAGGGGGCGGCGAGGCGCGTGAGCGCCGAGCGGGGGTGAGGTTGGCACGCCACCAGCCAGCCGCGCCATCGAGCGGCAGAATATCCTGGCTGATTTCTTAAAGAGTATCAAACCCGCCGCTACACAACATCTGCGCGTATTACCTGCCTTGAATGTCAAATCTCATCAGGTGGGCACAGTGTCCCACCACGTTCTCCGCTTGGGTCCACGAACAAGAGGTCGGACAATTGCGAAAGCGCCCCTATCCCCCGACCCCTTCCTCCAGCCGAGCTAAGGGAAGGGGAGAGCTGCCTGCCAGGTCGTCCCCCTCTAGCTTGCTGGAGAGGGGACTGAAGGGAGAAGCGTCTCAGCGACCGGTCAGGGCGTCGCAGGCCGGGCAGCCACCGCCGGGCCGGATCATGGCGTAGCCGGCCATCGGGTCGCCGCTGTAGTTGGTGAAGTCCACATTCCAGATGATCACCAACCGGACGCGCCCGCTGCTGCGGGCCAGGCGCACGGCGTCGGCTAGCCAGCGCGCCTGCTCGGCGACGGTGGTGTCCGCGCCCCAGGCGTAGTGGCCGGGCAACGGCCCGTAGCCCTCTGGTGACAGGTAGCCCAGTTCGGTGAAGCACACCGGGCGCGCCCCGCCGAAGGCGTTATAGTACGTGTTGACCATGCCCCAGAAGTAGCGCGTGTAGTAGTTATCGCGCGGGTCACCGGAGGTCTGGCTGGGGCCGACGATGCCCTCGTTGTAGTGCGCGCCGATGCAGTCCATGTAGCTCGCGGCCCCCGCCGCGGCCATGCCGCGCACGTAGCGGTCGTCGTTCCACACCGCCGCCGTGCCGTAGGCACCTTCTGCGCCGGTGGGCGCGGGCGCGCCGCTGATCACGGCGATGTTGGGGTTGGCGCTCTTGATCGCGTTGTAGGCCAGGGCGAGAAGCTGCGTATAGCTGGCCGGGTCAATGTGGCCGTTGGCCCACTCGCGGTCAATGTTCTGCTCGTTCCACACTTCGATGGCGTCTGGGCCGAGCGCCGCCACCTCGCCGACGAAGCGCGCGTAGTCCTCGAAGTAGCCGGGCTGGATCACGTCGCTGGCGCTGCCGACGATGCCCAGCAGCACCTTGAAGCCATTGGCGTGCGCCTGGTCAATCGCGCCCGCGGCCACGCTGCCCGGCGTCCCGCGCACATAGCGAATCTGGCGCTTGACCCAGGTCATGCCCGCGTCGTGCATCAGGTCGGGGCGGGCGAAACTGTCCACATGGCCGCCGTAACCGAAGCTGGTCAGCCCCACGCCTCCGGCAACCGGGGCGGGCACCGCGCCGGGAGCCGTCGCTGCTTCCTCAGCAGCGGGCGCGGCGATCTCGCTGACGATGGTTGTCACCAACGGCAGCCCGCTCACGTCGCTGGACAGCAGGCGCAGGTAGCCGACATACACCCAGCCGTCCTGCCCATTCACACTCAGGAAAACCCATTCCAGTGACTCGTCGCGGCCCTTAGCCAGCGCCGCCGTACCCACCGCCAGCGTGCTGATTACCCGGTAGCCCGTGCCGGGGCCAACGCGCAGATTCACCTCGGCGGCGGTCTGCGCGGGGATGCCCGTTCCCTCCGGGAAGCCACCGCCGGCGGGCGGAGCCTCCGGCGCGGTAGGCTCGCCCTCGGCAGGGCGAACCGGCAGAGCATCCAGATTCAGGTCTGGGCGAATTTCCAGGTAATCCGACAGCAGCCAGCCCTCAGCGCCGTCTGCGCTGCGGCTGTAGAGCCACAGACCGTTGGCAGGCACCTCGTCGCGGGCCAGCAGCGTCAGCGCCGCCCCGCGCACCAACGTGGCGACAATCGCGTACTCGGTGCCGGGGCCAGAGCGCATGTAGAGCTGATCGGGAAAAACGGTGGCGTCTGGGCCAGTCTGCGCGCGCGCCGGGCTGAGTCCGGCTGCGCCGGCGAGCAGGGCGAGCGCGGCCAGCGCCAACAGCAAAGTGAGCGCCAGGGAACGAGGGAGCATGGTGTTTCTCCGCGTAGTTGGAACCGGGCGAATGTGCTGGTGAACGCGCGGGCAGTCTCTTTTGAAGATAGCGGAAGTGTAACATGCGGGATCGGGCTGTGCAAGGCGGGACGAAGTAAGAGACCATTTGAAAAGTTTTCCCCCCGCCCCAAACCCCTCCCCCACAAGGAGTTCAGGGGCGGACAGGCGTTGAGATCGGCTGATAGTCTGGGGCAGGTCTTCACTTGACCTCACCCCCGCTCGGCGCTGGCGCGCCTCGCTTCCCCCTCTCCGTTGACGGAGAGGGGGAAGAGCCGAGCGTAGCGAGGCCAGGGGGTGAGGTTGATCGGTCGCTCTCTCCATGCTTCTCACGCTGCTGTCCGCCCCCGTAGGGGCGTATTGCGATACGCCCCTACAGGCCTCTCCCCCTCAATCCCCCTCTCCAGCCGAGCTAGAGAGGGGGACTTGGTTCGCTGGCACGGCGCTTTCCCCCTCCCTGGCTCTGCCGGGGAGGGGGCCAGGGGGAGGGGCCTTCTGCCGAAATACAGACCTCATCCCCGCTCGGCGCTGACGCGCTTCGCCGCCCCCTCTCCACGTTGGAGAGGGGGAAAGGCTGAGCGCCGCGAGGCCAGGGGGTGAGGTAAGGCTCTGCACACCGAAAGTTGAGGCGATTACCCTGAAAGGAAGGGGCGAGCGGCTGCGGCTGGCGGGCGATTAGCGGTACAATGGGAGCAAATGCGAGCGCCCTGAGGTGGAGCCATGCGCATCCTACGCCTCGCCCTGCCGATCACGCTGCTAACCCTGGCCCTGACTGTGCTGGCCGCCTGCTCAGGGGAGGAGAAAGCCGGCCCGACTCCGCCAGCGACGATAGAGGAGGTTCCTGCCATGACGCTTGAGTTGACCAGCACCGCCTTCAGCGAAGGCCAACCGATTCCCGCGCGCTACACCTGCGCCGGGGAAGACATCTCGCTGCCGCTGGCCTGGCGCGGCGCGCCCCCTGGCACGCAGAGCTTCGCCCTGATCATGGACGATCCCGACGCGCCAGGGCGCACCTGGGTGCACTGGGTCGTGTTCAACCTGCCCGCCAGCGCGACCGGCCTGCCTGCTGCTATCCGTTCCGATGGCGATTTGCCGGGCGGTGCTCTGCACGGCCAGAATAGCTGGCGGCGCAATGACTACGGCGGCCCGTGCCCGCCCAGCGGCACGCACCGCTATTTCTTCAAGCTCTACGCCCTGGACGCGATGCTCGACCTGTCCCCCGGCGCGACCAAGCAGCAGGTGCTCGACGCGCTGGCCGGGCATGTGCTGGCCGAAGGGCAGTTGATGGGGACGTACAAGAAGTGAGGTGATTGGTGATTGGTGGCGGGCCGGGCTGTCAGGGACTTGCGTGATGGCGGGGCACTGGCCTCGCTCATGGCTGGCCATCAAACCGACCCCTGATCGCCGACAACTGCTGACCGCTGACCGCTGACTGCTGAGGGCTGACCGCTAATGGCTATTTCTTCCCCTGAACCAATCCGGCTGCTGCATTTCGCCGACGCGCATATCGGCATGGAGAACTACGGGCGCACCGACCCGCAGACAGGCGTCTCGTCGCGCGTGCGCGACTTTCTACGCCGCCTTGACGAGATGGTGCGCTACGCCACCGAGCACGAGGCAGACCTGGTTATCTTCGCCGGAGACGCCTTCAAGTCGCAGAACCCCAACCCGACCTTCCAGCGCGAGTTCGCCTTTCGCGTCCAGGATTTGGCCCGACAGTGCCCCGTCGTGTTGCTGGTCGGCAACCACGACCTGCCGACAGTCGAGGCGCGCGCCTCCAGCATCGAGATTTACGACACATTGCAGGTGCCGAACACGATCCTGGGCCGCGACTACGCCGCCCACACCGTCGAGACGCGGCGCGGCCCCGTGCTGGTCGCCACCGCGCCCTACCCGGTGCGCCATCAACTGTTGCGCGACATCCCCGTCCCGCCCAACACGAGCATTGCCGCGATTGACGACCTGGTGGCCGAACAACTTCATCGGCGGCTGAGCGCGCTCACCGACGTGGCGGCGGCAGCGGGCGATATGCCGCGTGTGCTGACCGGGCACTTCACCGTCGGCGGGGCGACCTTCGGCAGCGAGCGCAGCGTGATGCTGGGCCGCGACGTGATGGTGCTGCTCAGCGCGCTCGACCACCCGGCCTGGGACTACGTGGCCCTCGGCCACATTCACCGGCACCAATGCCTGACCCTGGGCCGGACGAACGCGCCGCCCGTCGTCTACAGCGGCAGCCTGGAGCGCATTGACTTCGGCGAGGAAGACGACCATAAGGGCTTCGTGTGGGTGGAACTGGCGCGGGGAGTCACCACCTGGAAGTTCGTCCCGGTGAGCGCTCGCCCCTTCGTGACTCTGCGCGTGGACGTGCGCGGCAGCGGCGACCCGACGCGCACTGTGCTGGACGCCATCAAACGGGGCGACCTGGATGAGGCAGTGGTGCGCGTCCTGATCACCGCCGACGCCGAGGCCGAGCCGCACCTGCTGGATAGCGAGATTTTCCAGGCGCTCAAGGACGCCGGAGCCAACCACGTAGCCGTCATCCAGCACCATGTCGAGCGACCGGCGCGGCTGCGGCTGGGCATCTCGCCCGAAGGGCTGACGCCCTACGAGCTATTGGAGCGCTACCTGATGATCAAGGAGATCGCCCCGGAGCGCCGCGATGCGCTGCTGGAACGGGCCAGCGCGCTGTTTGCGGGGCCGGGGGAATGAGGACGGGGGTGAGGTCTGTAGGGGAGGGTTTCTAAACCCTCCCCTACAGCGGGCGCAGCAGAGCAGCACCCCTACGCTGGGCGTCGTGCTTGTAGGGGCGGCGCTC
>JAGPFT010000231.1 GCA_018056405.1 Anaerolineae bacterium | reverse complement strand
GCAGTGTAGCATAGGGGAGAAGATTCGTCAACCGTCATAGGCGAGAATTGGGGGGGGAAAAGGTCAGGAGTAAGGTAAACCAGGGCACAGCCGAGCAACACCCCTACCTGACAGGTTTTGCGCGCACCCATTGAGGGACAGCCGAGCTACATTCCCCCTTCGCCACCCTGCCGACTGAGGGACTCCGGCAGCCACACCGTGAACGTGCTGCCCTGGCCGGGCACGCTGTGCAACTCAATGCGCCCACCGTGCAAGTCCACGATTTCCTTCGTAATAGACAATCCCAGGCCCGTCCCTCCTGCCATCTCCATCGCCTGGTCGGTGCGGTAGAAGCGGTCGAAGATGTGCTTCTGCTCTTCGGGCGCAATGCCGATGCCGGTATCGCTCACCGCCAGCCGGATGCCTCCTTCGGCGCGCTCCAGGCGCAGCGCCACACGCCCACCAGAAGGCGTGTATTTGACCGCATTGGTCGCCAGGTTGCGTATGGCGCGCGAAAGCTGGCCGACATCGCCCTGGATATAGCATGGGCTGTCGCACCCCTCCATCTGCACGGTGATTCCCCTCTCACGGGTGATCAGCGCCAGCGACTCGATCACGCTACGGCACTGTATAGACAGGTCAAACCACTGGCGTTGGAGGGTAGCGCGCCTGGCGTCGAATCGCGATAGCTCCAGGATGTCTTCCACCAGTTCGCGCAGCACATAGGCTTGCTGCTGCACGCCCGCCATCATCTTGCGCCGCTCTTCCTCCGATAGGCGGTCGTAGTACTTGAGCAATGTGCTGACCTGCAGCAGCACGGTGGAGAGCGGCGTGCGCAGCTCGTGCGATACAGTCGAGACGAAGCGGTCTTTCAGCTCGTCCAATTCGCGGAAATAGGTCACATCGTGCAGCACGATCACCGTGCCCTGCACCTGCCCCTCGGCATCGCGCACCTCGGCGCTCTGCGCCTGGACGGCGCGGCGCCGGGCATGATTATCCAGCGGGCAGTCGCGCAGCCGCCCTTCGCCGCTCACCCATAACCAGCACGGCTTAACCTGGGAATCGCCCATCTTTGCGAGACAGCCCTCGACCGCGCACTGCTCGGCGACCAGCCGCGTCAGCGCCTCACCGGAGAGTCCGACCGGCAGTTCGAACTCCACATTGCCCGGCGCGACCTGGCGCGCGCGCAGCCAATCCCACAGCATTGTGGCTCCCTGGGCCGGCCCACCCCACTCCTGCGGATAGAAGGCAAACAGCGCCGCCGCCGCCGGATTCATCAACATCAAATGGTCGTCGGGGTCAAAGACGAGCAGGCCGTCGGCGACGCTTTGCAGGATGGTACGCACGCGCGCCTCGTCGCGCACGGCCTCGGTATAGAGCCGCGCGTTCGCCAGGGCCACCCCAATCTGCCGCCCAATCGCGTCGAGCATCCGCACTTCTTCGTTCGTCCAGGGGTGCAGCTCGTTGTTGACGAGCGCGATCACCCCCTGCACCTGCTCCTGCCGCCAGATGGGGACATTGAGCACCGACGAGATGCCCAACCGGTCAGTGAGTTCGGCCAGCTCAGAGGCAGGCAGCGGGGCCGCCGGCAACGCCTCGCTCCCCTTCTGGGGGATGCCAGTTACCAGATCGAGCGTCTCAACCGGCACGCCATAGTGAGCAGCCATGACCAGAGAGGACTGATCATCCGCCAGCAGGTAGATGCCGCCTCCCAACACGCCCAGGCGCTGTACGGCGGTGTGCAAGACCCCATTGAGCATCTCATCCACATCCAGCGAACTGCTCAGCGTTTCGGCAACAGCATTGCGCACGCTCAAATCCGCCGTGCGCTCGCTGACGCGCTGTTCCAGTTCCTCGGTGTAGCGGCGCACCTCGGCATACAGACGCGCATTGCGAATCGCCAGCGCCGCCTGGTCGGCAAACGCCATCAACGTCTGCAACTGCTCGGCAGTGAAAGCCGCAGGGCGCGCACTGTCCAGGTTCAGTGCGCCGATGGTCTCGCCCTCGATGTGGATCGGGGCCGCCATATGCGAGCGAATCCAGGCCGTCTCAGGAATGGGCAGCCAACGCTCGTCCGTGGCTGTGTCGTCCACCAGGTACGCCTGCCCCGACCGTAGAAGCTGGTAGGTGAGCACAGGCCGCTCAAGCCCGAACCCATAGGCGCGCGTCCACTCCTCAGAGCCATGAGCGTCATAGCCTCGCGCGTCGGCGATGCGCACGCTATTGCCCTCGGCCAGCATGATATTGGCTGCATCGTAGGGAATGACCTCGGCAATGGCTGTCAGGATGTGATCCAGCACGCGGTCGAGATCGAGCGTGCTGTTGATGGCCGCAGCGGTGTTGCGCAGCGCCTCTGACAACGCGCGCTGCTCGCGCTCGGCAGCGAACAAGCGGGCGTTCTTGACAGCGATGGCCGCCTGGCTGGCGAAACGGTCAAGAAGCTGGGCGTCGTGCTGAGTGAAAACCTGCTTGCGCGCATCGCCAATCGCGTTGAACACGCCGAGCAACTGGCCCTGCCAGCTTATCGGCACGCCGATGACACATTGCCACTCAAAGTTGCTGTAGACGCTGGCACGACCCTCCCAATGAGAGTAGTCGTTGTGGATCATGGTCGTGCCGCGCTCCATCACCCGCCCGGCCAGACCTTCGCCACGCTTGAGCCGCGACCCCACAGGAGCCACATTTGGCCCGACGGCCACCACCCACTCCAGATCGTCTTGCTCAGGCCGGTACAGATAGATGCCGCCTGATTCCACCCCTAGAATCTGCAGCGCATTGACCACCAGCGCCTCCAGCAGCCTGGTGAGGTCGAGCTGGGCGGTGATGTTCAGGCTGACGCGGTGCAATGCCTCTAGCTCGGCAATGTGGCGCTGCACTGTCTCGTAGAGCCGCGCATTGTGGATGGCGATGGCCGCCTGGCTGGCCAGGAGCGTAGCCAACTGCACCTCGCGGTCGGAAAACTCGCGGTCGGGCCGGTCGGCGCGCGCGTTGAGCACTCCCAAGAACTGGTCGCCCCAACAGATGGGCACGCCGAGCACACTGATCGAGCCGGTGACGTGCGGCTCCAGGTGAACCGCATGGCCGGGCCACTCCAGGTAATCGGCGGCGACCACCGGTGCGTTCTGCGCCCACACCTGCCCGGACAGCCCTTCCCCACGCTTCAGTAGGGTGCCGGCCGGGACCTGGGCCGATCCAACATTGACCACGCGCTCGATCACGTCGCGGTCGGGCCGGTACAAATACAGGCCGCCCCCATCCACGTTCAACAGGCGCATCGCGCCGCGCACCAGCTCCAACAGCACCACGTCCAGGTCAAGCTGCGCGGTCAGTTCCAGCGTGGCCTGGCGCAGCGTTTCTAGCTCAGTCACCTGGCGCTGGATCGTGTCATAGACCTGGGCGTTGTGCAGGGCAAAAGCTACCTGCCCGGCGAACGTCTGTAAACGCTGCGCATGGGCAGGGGTGAAGAAATCCGGTGTAGTGCTTTGCAGATGGATGAAGCCGAGGGTCTCCCCTTCCCATAGAATCGGCACGCCCAGGTACGAGCGCATCACATGCACGTCAACCGGCTTCACCCAGTCGGGCGACTGACGGATGTCGCCGATGAGCACCGGCTGGCCTGTCTCGCGCATCCGGCGCAGGTTGGGCACCTCGTCCACCCGCACGCGCATTATGTCCAACACGTGGTCCAGCCCGTGCTCGGCGTAGCCCTGGCTGCGCGTCACCGAAGCAACCTCGCCCTGCAGCAGCACGATGCACGACACGTCGTGGGGCACCACGCGCGCGATATTCGCCAGGGTGCGGTCGAGCACTTCGTTGAGATCGAGCGTGGAACTGATCGCGGCGGATGTGTCACGCAGGGCGTCCACCAGGGCCGCTTGCTCGCGTTCGATCTCCTGGGCATGCCTGCGCTCGGTGACGTCACGGTGCATGCCGATGACGCGCAGCGCCCGGCCAGCAGCGTCCCGTTCGGTAGCCACGCCGTAATCGTACACCCACAGGTAATTGCCCGATGCGGCGCGCAGGCGGTATTCGTACTCCACATAGGGGGTCTGCCCGCTCACCAGGGCGTCAAAGGCAGCAATAGCACCCTGCGCGTCGTCGGGGTGCAGCAGCGCCTCCCAGGCGCTGGTGTGCGGCACAACATCCTCTGGCTTATAGCCCAACATCTGCGCCCACTGCGGATCGCGGAGGGTCTGGCCGGTCGGCACATCCCATTCCCAGAAGGCATAGCCGCCGGTGTGTAGCGCCATTTCCAGGCGGCGCTGGCTCTCGCTCAAGGCGCGCCGAGTCCGCAGCAGATCGGTCACATCGCGCACGATGACGAAGACTGTATCCTGCTCATCAGGGCACACCCGCGCTTCATAGTCGCGTAGGTCGCCGCCGATGGGCAACTGGTAGCGCATGGTCTGTACGCTGTTGGTGGCGAACGCACGCTCGATGTAGGCGAGCGTCTGCTCCCCGATCTGCGGAATAACCTCGATGATGGGGCGACCCAGGAACTGTTCCGGCGGGACGTAGAGGTCTGCCGTGCTGCCTTTGTAGTCGAGGAACACGCCTGCACGGTCTAGCCGAAACACCAGATCGGGGATCGCTGTAAGCAGGGCGCGACCCGCCCGCTCCGCGCGAGAGGGGGCGACGCGATGCGTTTCCCTGTCTGGCGACGGCGAAGGAGCCGAATCGCGGACGGCGAGCATCCGATCGGCCCGCTTATGCGGGCTTCGCTTCACACGGCCCGCCCACCCTCCCATCAATCGTCGGGACACCTTCTCCCCCGAAACCGGCTGACCATGCCAACCAGCCATTGAGTGTTGGTGCCGGCCTACCCAACACACCAGCCGCGCACGCCATGTCACGTAATGTAGCCGTTGCCTCTAAACGCGGTGCATACCGGACCCGGCTTCGAGGGCCACGTGCCCGCCGCCTAGAGCGCCACCTGCTGGTGCAGCTCCGGTACCTCGACCTGCTCAAAGCCTATGTCCGCGCGCAGCGCCCCGGCCAGGGCCAGCGCCGCCGGCTCCTCACCATGCACCAGGAATGTCCGGCGTGGTCGCTTGCTGAAGGCGCGCGCCCAATCCAGCAGTTCGTCATGGTCGGCGTGGCCGGAAAAGCCATTGATCACTTCCACATGCGCCCGCACTTCGTACTCCTCGCCGAAGATGCGCACCACCGGCTCACCTTCCACCAGCCGGCGGCCCAGCGTATCCGGCGCTTGCCAACCGACGATCAGGATCGTATTGGCCGGGTCGCCGATACGGTTGCGCAGGTGGTGGAGAATGCGCCCCGTCTCGGCCATGCCGCTGGCGCTGATGACGATGAACGGCTCGCGCAGGAAGTTGAGTTCTTTGCTCTGCTCCACCGAGCGCGTGTAGTGCAGCGAATCGAAGCCGAACGGATCGCCCTCGTCCAGCATAAACTGGCGAATCTCAGCGTCGTAGGCTTCCGGGTGCAGGCGGAAGACCGCCGTCGCGTTGATCGCCAGCGGGCTGTCCACAAAGAC
>JAGPFT010000230.1 GCA_018056405.1 Anaerolineae bacterium | reverse complement strand
ATCCGCTTAAGAACAGCATTGACCGCATGTGGCAGCTCGAGCGCGCCCGCGCCGAGCTGTACCGCGAGCGGTATCAGACTCTGCTGCTGCAATATGACCAGGCGGAGCACGCAGTCCCTGTGGCCAGTAGCAACGGTGGCGAATGACAGCAGGGCGCGCCCGTGCGCGCCCTTTTCGTTTGCAAGGCCGGGGCGGATTCCCCAGCATGGGGGGTGCGCTCCAGATTGGGGGCGAGATTCCTGAAGCGCAGAGGACGCGGAGAAGAACGGAGAGACCCTTTGAGCAGTTGTCCCCCCCACCCCAAACCCCTCCCCCACAAGGAGGGAGGGGCCTGGCGTGCGCGCTTTTCTCCCTTCCCCTCGTGGGGGAAGGGCCGGGGATGGGGGGAGAAGTCCTTCCAACCCCTATTCCCCCGGCCCCCTTTCTCCGCTCGCGGGGAAAGGGGGAGCAAGCTCAAGTCCCTCCCTGCGGGCAGGGAGGGATTGAGGGTGGGGTTGTCATGATCCCTCACCCTCTCCCCACTCTCTTTTCTCTGTGCTCTCTGCGCCTCAGCGGTGATCTTTTGCCCCAGAAATGAGATACGCCCAGCATAGGCAGCAAGTGGACTGGTCTGTTTTGCTCTATAATGAAGGTACGGACGTTGGGCAGCCTCCAGCGCCGCGTGAAACGCTGGCCCCAGGTCGAGTACGCCTGTGGGCGTTGTACATCGTCTAGAGTGGCTTAGATTTCTATGCGGAGCAAAATATGGTTCATACACAAGTGACGAAAGAAGAACTCCTGGAGAAAGCCAAGAAACCCGCCGAGGACGCCATGCGTCTTCACGCGTTCTATCGCGGGAAGATGCAGACGGCGCTCCGCTGTCAGGTGCGCGACCTGCACGACTTCGCTATCTGGTACACGCCCGGCGTCGCCGCGCCCTGCCAGGCCATCGCCAAAGACCCAAACCTGGTCTACGAGCTAACCAACAAGTGGAACACCGTCGCCGTGATCTCCGACGGCACGCGCGTGCTCGGCCTGGGGGACATCGGCCCCAAAGCCGGGCTGCCCGTGATGGAAGGCAAGGCGCTGCTCTATAAGTACCTCGGCGGCGTGGACGCCTACCCGATCATGCTGGACACCAAAGACCCCGACAAGATCATCGAGACAGTGCTCATGCTCCAGCCGGCGCTTGGCGGCGTCAACCTGGAAGACATCTCCCAGCCCAAGTGCTTCCGCATCCTCGACACGCTGCGCGAGCACGCCGAGATTCCCATCTGGCACGATGACCAGCAGGGCACGGCCAGCGTCGTGCTGTCAGCCATGATCAACGCAGCCAAGATCGTCGGCAAGCGGCTGGAGGATATGCGCATCGCCTTCCTGGGAGCGGGGGCGGCCAATGTCGCCTGCTCGCGGCTGCTGTTTGCCTATGGTGTTGACCCATCCAATTGCATCATGGCGGACATCAACGGCATCCTCGGCAAGCACCGCCGCGACTTCTACCTGCGCCGTGCGGAGTTCGTCCAGCAGTGGCACCTGTGCCAGATCACCAACGCCGAGGAGCTGGAAGGTGACGCGGAAGTGGCCCTGCGCGGGGCTGATGCGTTGATCGGCTTCTCCACGCCGGGGCCGGGCGTCGTCAAGCCGGAGTGGATCAAGCAGATGGCCAAAGACGCCATCGTGCTGGCCGGCGCAAATCCCATCCCGGAAATCTGGCCGTGGGAGGCTGCCGAAGCGGGCGCAGCAGTCGTCGCCACCGGGCGCTCCGACTTCCCCAACCAGGTCAACAACTCGTTGGGCTTCCCTGGCATCTTCCGGGGGGCGCTGGACGTGCGCGCGCGCACCATCACCGACGAGATGGCGATTGCCGCGTCGGAGACGCTGGCGCGCATGGCCGAAGAGAAGGGGCTGTCGCCGGATTACCTGCTGCCGACGATGGACGAGTGGGAGATCTTCCCACGCGAGGCGGCGGCGGTCGCAGTCAAGGCGGTCGAGCAGGGCGTCGCCCGGTTCACGACCACCTACGACGAGGAGTACAAGCGCGCTTCGGAGATGATCCGCCAGGCGCGCGAGATGACGCACTTGCTGATGCGCGAAGGGTTCATCGTCGAAGGGCCTGAAGGCGACGATGCGAGCAGATAGGGGTGAAGCGACCTATGCATGAACTGATTATTATCGGCGGGGGTCCGGCGGGTCTGGCGGCGGCGGCTTATGCCGTGCGCAAGCGCATGGACGCGCTGTTCATCTCTAAGGGGCTGGGCGGGCGGACCAATCGCCGCCTGCTGCTGCCCTGGGTCGAGGACTACCAGGTCTCCATTGCAGAGGAGACCATCCAGCGTTTTCGCTTCCAACTTGACTACCTGGACTTCATGCGTGTGCGCTCGACCGTGACTTCCATCGCGCAGACTGACGATGGCTTCCGCGTGACGGTGGCCGATGGCAAGTTCTTTGACACCCAGACGATCATCTTCGCCACCGGCGCGGTAGGCGAGTTGCTCAACGTGCCCGGCGAGCGGGAGTTCGAGATGAAGGGGCTGTGCTATAGCGCCATGACCTACGCCCCGTTGATGGTAGACCGCAACGCAGTCGTGGTCGGTGACGAGGTGCTGGCCCTGCGCGCGGTGGCCGAGCTGGCCCGCATCGCCACGCAGGTGACGCTCATCGCCGAGACGGACGGCGATCTCAACACGCCGCTGGGCGAGAAGGTGCTGTGCGCGGACAACGTCATCGTCAAACGCCACGCCAAAGTGTTGGAGGTGAAAGGCGACGAGTACGCCCGCAGCATCGTGATCCGACATGAGGGCCGAGTGCAGGAGCTTTCCACGGACGCGATCTTTGTCGAGAAGCAGCTTGTGCCCAAGTCTGAGCTTGTCGCCGACCTGGTAGCGCTGGACGAGTGCGGCTTCATCATTGTGGATCACCGCAACCGGACGACAATGCCCGGCCTCTTCGCCGCCGGGGACGTGACCAACGCACTGGCCTTCCAGGTGTTGATGGGCCTCGGCGACGGCGAGAAGGCCGCGCTGAGCGCCTTTGATTACCTGGTGGGCATGGGCGGGACCGATTTCGTCTGCAAAATACCGGGCAAGTGAGGCGTAAACGAGCGGTGGCGGGGGCCGGGCGCGGCCCCCGCTCCGTTCTCGTGTGAATCAGCCCAGAGGCACCGGCTCGCGGCGGATGACTGCGCCCAAGCCACGCAGCTTCTCCTCAACACCCTCATATCCCCGGTCAATCTGGCCGATGTTGCGGATCGTCGTCGTGCCGCGCGCGCACAGCGCCGCCAGCAGCAAGGCCATGCCCGCCCGGATGTCCGGGCTGGTGATGTTCGGGGCAGCGCGCAGCACAGTGGGTCCGTGTACCACAGCCCGGTGTGGATCGCACAGAAAGATGCGCGCGCCCATGCTCACCAGCTTGTCGGTGAAGAAGAAGCGGCTGTTGTACATCCACTCATGAAATAGCACCGTGCCCGCCGACTGCGTGGCGACGGTGACGGCAATGCTCATCAGATCGGACGGGAAAGCAGGCCAGGGCTGCGCTTTGATCTCCGGTATCTGATTGCCGAGATCGCGCTGCACGACCAGCGGCTGGCCACGCGGCACGACCAGATCGTCCCCGTCCACTTCCCACACCACGCCCAACCTGCGAAAGACCAGGGCAGCCATGTGCAGATACTGCGGGTCGGCCTGACGGATGCGCACTTCGCCGCCGGTGACGACCGTCGCGCCCACGTAGCTGATCACTTCCAGATAGTCCGCCTCGACGCGGAACTCACCGCCGCTCAGCCGCTTCACCCCCTGAATGGTCAGGCAGTTGGTGCCAATGCCACTGATCTGCGCGCCCATCCCATTGAGCATGTGGCACAGGTTCTGGACGTGCGGCTCGGAGGCGGCATTGCGGATGATGGTCGTGCCCTCGGCCAGCACAGCGGCCATGAGCGTGTTCTCGGTCGCCGTCACGCTGGCCTCGTCGAGCAGAATATCCGCCCCGCGCAGGCCGGACGTGCACATCTTGAACACGCCGTCGAAGTCCACCTGCGCGCCGAGGCTTTGCAGAGCCAGGATGTGCGTATCCAGCCGCCGCCGCCCGATCACGTCACCGCCTGGCGGCGGCAGCTCCAACTGCCCGGCGCGGGCCAACATCGGCCCGGCGAAGACGATGGAGGCGCGCGTGCGCTGGCTTAGCTCGCGGTCAAGCGCGTAGCGAGTGATCTCTTTGGCGTGGACACGCACCTGATTGCGTTCGATGATCTCGACCTCGGCCCCCAGGCTGCGCAATAGATCGAGCGTGACGCGCACATCGGCGATGTCCGGCACGTTGTTCAGCGTCACCGGCTCGTCGGTGAGCAAGCAGGCGGGCAGCATCTTCAAGGCCGCGTTCTTGTTGCCGCTGACCGTAACCTCACCTTCCAGGTGGTGATTGCCCTCAATGACGAACTGCTCCAGCATAGTGCCCCCTGCTCCGAAAGGTGCGCGCTCAGGCCCAGACCAGCGTAACCGGATCGCCCATGGAAGCGCCCAGCGCGGATGCCGCGTGCCCCTGGTTGACGCCGATCTCAAGCTGGCCGGCACTGCCGATGAGCGCGGTCAGCGCGCCGGGGGACACTGCGCCATACGTCGGGCGGATCGGGCCGATGGGGCGCTCGCCGACCTTCACCTGGCACGCCGCAGCGCGCAGCACTTCCGGCGCGCCGCTGCGAACGCCGAAACGCGGAGCGAAGCGCAGCATCTCCGGCCCGTCCCAGGCCAGCCGCCCAATGCTGGTGATCAGGTTGCCGAAACGGTCAATGTGCAGCACTTCACCGCTAATCTGCGTTGGGGCGAGGACCAGGCGGGGCGCGGGCAGCGTCACCAGGCTGTTCAGGGCCGGGCCGAAGGCGCTGGCCGGCACGCCGGCGGCCAGGTGCGCGGCGGCGGGGGCGAAGATGTCGCGCCCGTGAAAGGTCTGGCTGGTCTCAGTCAGGCGATAGGCGGGGTTTTCCAGGGCGTAGGCGCGCCCGCTGCCGGTCTCGGCCAGAACGTAGCTGAGCACGCCGTTGTCCGGCGCGACGTAGCGCCCGTGAGCCGTCTCGACCGCGATGGGCGCACGGGCTGTACCGACACCAGGGTCTACCACCACCAGAAACACGGTGTCTGCCGGGAAGTAGGCATAGGCGGTCGCCAGCAGGTAGGCAGCCTGGCGCACGGCCTGCGGCTGCACGTCGTGGGTCAGGTCTACCAGGCGGGCCGCCGGGCAGAGTGTCAACATGACACCCTTCATGGTGCCCACATAAGCATCGGACATCCCGAAATCAGTTAGCAGGGCAATGATCGGCGGGGTGGTCATGGCCCCGATTGTACCAGCGAATGGGGCGGCGGCAAGCGAGCGCGCACTCCAGGCCCCTCCCTCCTTGTGGGGGAGGGGCCTCCGCTGTCAGGGGGAGGGGCCTCCGAGGGGAGTGGGCCATGCCAGCCCCAGGCCTCTCCCCCTCCATCCCCCTCTCCGGCAGAGCCAGAGAGGGGGAC
>JAGPFT010000229.1 GCA_018056405.1 Anaerolineae bacterium | reverse complement strand
GGCTTTGCCGGGGAGGGGGCCAGGGGGAGGGGCCTTCCGCCGCACTAAGACTTCCGAAGTTTTCAGAAACTTCGGAAGTCTGATCGCCGCCTGTACAGGCCTCTCCCCCTAAATCCCCCTCTCCAGCCGAGCTAGAGAGGGGGACTTTGATCGCCCGACGGGATGTTTCCCCCTCTCTGGCTTTGCCGGGGAGGGGGCCAGGGGGAGGGGCCTGACGCCCGTACCGCGCACCCAGGAGGCTTAAGTTGGCGCGCCTGGGGCGCTGCGCTGCTGCGCCTGGGGCGGTCGGTAGGGCCGCCCCTGGTTATGATCCCCTCTTGATATTGCTGCGTTAGCCTCGTGAGCATCCTGACCTGCTCAGGCTTGATCACTCGTCGTTACGGAGCTTCACGGAGTTGTCCCCCCCGCTTCGGCTACAAGGAACGAGGCAAAATCCACAAGGGTTGCTAAATCGTTCATTTGTTCTATAATCGAGTATAAACAAGTCTGATCGAGGAAGCACATGATCGACTCAACGCTGACTTCTGCCGGCATTAATCAGATTCAGGAAACAGATCGAGGGATACACGACTGGTATCGCTTCGTCCTGTCTTTTCCCCCCCACTTAGTCCGGCACTACCTGGACGATTTTAATGCCAGGCCGGGACAGACTGTCCTTGATCCATTCTGTGGCACAGGCACGACGCTCGTGGAAGCCCGGAAGCTAGGCTTCGCTTGCGCTGGGATTGAAGCCAATCCAATGGCCTATTTTGCCTGTAAGGTAAAGACGCAGTGGAACATAGCCCTGGAAGATTTCGAACAACATAGCCAGGAGATTGCCAGGCAAGCCAGCGCCATGTTGAGCGCACATGGTTTTGACTATAGTGACCTACCCCTGTTCGCCAGGCCCGATGCAACGGTGAGCAATCTTCGTCATCTGAGTCGTGAACAAGCAAGACTGTTGTTGTCCGGTTCGATAAGTCCACGCCCACTTCATCGTGCGCTGGTATTGCTCGAGCTGATCCGTGCCAGTGCAAAGCCCTGGACATGCCATCAGGAACTGGCATTTGCGGCCACATTAGTCGCCGATGCAAGCAACCTGAAGTTCGGGCCAGAGGTCGGAATCAACCGAAAACCGAGGGAAGATGCTGACGTTGTGGGCTGTTGGATGGGGCGAGTGAGGCAAATGGCTGCCGATCTGCGCACATTACCTGACCGATCATACCGACCAGTGACCCTCTTTCATGGCGATGCACGGAATGCGCTACCATTCGAGAAAAGCAGCGTTGACTTTGTGATCACTTCTCCTCCCTATCCTAATGAGAAAGACTATACGCGCACCACTCGTCTGGAAAGTGTTGTGCTTGGCTTTATTAACTCACGACAGGAACTTCAGGCTATCAAGAAGAAGCTGCTACGGAGCAACACGCGGAACGTGTACGTTGACGATCAAGATGATCGCTGGGTACGGCAATTCGCCTCTATTCAACAGCTAGCCGGTCAGATAGAAGCGAAGCGCTTGGAACTGGGCAAAACATCGGGGTTTGAGAGGCTGTATCATCGTGTCGTGAGCCTGTACTTTGGAGGGATGTATCGCCACCTTGAGGCTCTGAAGTATGTGCTCAGCCCCGGTGCCCTATGCGCTTATGTGGTAGGAGATCAGGAATCCTACTTTCGGATCACAATACGAACCGGACAACTGCTCGCCGAAATCGCTGAGTATTGCGGATATGAGATTGAGCGCATCGATCTCTGGCGCACACGTCCGGCGACGGCAACAGGCGCTCAGATTCGCGAGGAGGTTGTCATATTGCGCTGGCCAGGTTGATCACGTGGCATCACGAAACAACCGGTACCGCTTGTAAGAGCGCGTCTGGAGCTTGAGAGGATCAGAAGTCGCTGTGAATTCCACAAAGATCATTGACCCATCCTCCAGCATTTTGACGCCTAAAGGGCGCACAGCCAGCCCAGGGTACTCCCGTTCGGCGTAGGCGACCATTGATGAGATCTGAACCCAATTGAGTTGGTCCTTCAAACTCGCAGGCTTAGCTTCAATAGGTATACAGAACCATTGCCCATCTGTATTGACCCCAAGATACAGATCGTCCACTTCTATCTGCCCCATGTCTCGCACATAGGCCCTGAGATGGGATTGGAGATGGTAGACGGTCAGGCTGGTGAAGATGTCAACCAGACGATTGTAGCGGATCTGAACCAGCATACTCTGTTCGTCGCCTTTTGCGAACATGAGCACAATTTCGGGAATCGCATTGGGAATATCCGTAATCTCCAGTTCCAGGGGCACGGCAAGCTCTACAGGAATATCTAGCCTGACCAGGGTGTATTTGCCTTTGCCTTCACCTTTGATGACCCAGTTTCCACGCTCCACCATTTCTGGCGGGAAGTCCCGTCTTCCAGAACGATAAGAATAGATAATATCGGGTATGTTCTTAATATGTAATTCTTCTGCTATCTGATCCAGGAAACCTTTATCAAAAGGCAATACGTCGGCTTCAAGACCGTATTGCAGCGTCAGGCGTTTGAAGACTTCCAGAATCACTTCATCGTAGCGTGAGAGACTTTCCACTTCGCTTTCCACAGACAACCTCTCCTTGAACTCTGTGTAACCTCGGAGTATAGGGTCTTTTGCCAACCAGTACCACTGCCATTCTTTTCGTATCATTCCATCGTGACAGAAGTAACTATCCGCACCTTGCCCCTCATGTTATGCTGCATGGATTAGGCGTCGTTACAATTGTAGGTACAGGCAAGCTATAGAACGCTCACCATTGCTGTTGGGGAGAATTGCCTTGACCACGACCTCTGTGGATGTGCTGGTCATCGGCGGCGGCGCGACCGGAGCCGCCGCCCTCTACGATCTGGCGCGGCGCGGCCTGCGCGCTCTGCTGGTAGACCAGCTTGACTTCACCACCGGGACATCGGGGCGCTATCACGGCCTGCTCCATTCCGGCGGGCGCTACGCCGGGCGCGACCTGGAAACCGCCGGCGAGTGCATCGTCGAGAACCAGGTGCTGCGCCGCATCGTCCCCTTCGCCGTCGAGGACACGGGCGGGCTGTTCGTCGCCACGCCCGCCGATCCCGCCGATTTCCCTGCCCGCTGGCTGGATGGCTGCGCCAAAGCGGGCATTCCCACCGAGCCGCTGAGCGTCGCCCAGGCCCGCGCCGAGGAACCCGCGCTGACGCCGGCCATCACCGCCGCCTACCGCGTGCCGGATGGGTCAGTGGACTCCTTCGACATGATTCACGGCTTCGTCGAGGCGGCGCGCGCTCTGGGGAGCGACGCCTGGATTTACCAGGGGGTGACCGGGCTGCTGCGCGAAGGCGACGCTGTGGTCGGCGCGACGCTGCAAGACACGCGCAGCGGCGAAGAGCGCACTGTTCGCGCGGCTTGCGTGCTCAACGCGACCGGCCCCTGGGCAGGAATCGTGGCGCGGTTGGCCGGGCTGGACGTGAGCGTGAAGTTCGACCGGGGCGCGATGATCGCCATGAACACGCGCTGGGTCAACACGGTCGTCAACCGCCTGCGCCCCGCCTCCGACGGTGACATCCTGGTGCCGGTGGGCACAGTGTGTGTGCTGGGCACCACCTCCGTGCGCACCGACGCGCCCGACGATTACCGCGTCGAAGCGTGGGAGGTGAGCAAGATTCTGACCGAAGCCGACGTGGTGGTGCCGGGCATCCGTCACGGGCGGGCGCTGCGCGCCTGGGCGGGCGTGCGCCCGCTCTACGAGCCGCCCCAGGCCGGTCACGACCAGGCGCAGGGCCGCGAAGTGGCGCGCACCTTCTCCGTGCTCGATCACGCGGCACTCGACGGCGTGCGCGGCCTGGTGACTGTCACCGGCGGCAAGCTGACCACCTGCCGCCTGATGGCCGAAAAAGCGGTGGATGCCGTCTGCGCGCAGCTTGGCGTGAGCGCGCCCTGCACCACCGCCGACGAAGCGCTGCCCATCCCCACCGCCACCGCCGGGCGCTATCACCGGCTGGATCACCGCCTGCACAAGCTGGAGCATGGCGAGATGCCCGGCGAATTGATCTGCGAGTGCGAGCTGGTCACCCGCCCGCAACTGGAAGCGGCCATTGCCGCCTACGGCGACCAGCCGGTGGCCCTGGACGATCTGCGCCGCGACCTGCGCCTGGGCATGGGGCCGTGCCAGGCAGGTTTTTGCAGTGTGCGCGCGGCGGGCATTCTGCAGGCGATCAAGGGCCAGACCAGCGCCGAGGCGACGGCAGCCCTGGGCGCGTTCGTGGACGAGCGTTTTCGCGGCGTGCGGCCCTTGCTGTGGGGCCACCAATTGCGCCAGCTTTACCTCGACGAGCTGATTTACCGGCGCACGCTCGGCCTCGACCGGCTGCCCGGCAAAGGCATCCCCCAGGCGACAGCCGCCGCACCGAGCGAGGAGGCCGCCCATGGCTGAGAAACGCAAAGCGAGCCGCTGCGCCATTGACCCCCAGGCGGGCCGGGGCACTGATGTGATCGTCATCGGGGCGGGGCTGGCCGGGCTGCTGGTGGCGGTTCACGCCGTCAAAGCCGGGGCGCGCGTGCGCCTGATTGCCACTGGCTGGGGCCAGCAGATCGTCAGCCCCGGCTGGATCAGCGTGTGCGACCGCGCCGACGACGACGTGATCGCCGAGGTGCGCGGGCACGCTGCCCTGTGCCCGGATCACCCCTACGCCCTGGCCGGGCCGGACGCGCTGGTCTGCGCGCTGGACTTGTTGCAGGACATCACCGAGGAAACCGGCGAGCCGTTCGCCATGCGCTCCAGAGATGGGCACAACCTGCGCCTGCCGACCATGCTCGGCGCGATCCAGACGCCGTTGCTGGCCCCGGCGGGCATCGCCGCCGGCGATCTCACGGAGGTTGGCGGCCCCGTGCTGATCGTCGGCTTCGCCGGCTGGCGCGACTTCTACCCCGACCTGGTGGCGGGCAATCTGTCGGCGCAGGGCATCGCCGCCCGTGCGCTGACGGTGACTCTGCCCGCCGGGCGCGGATCGTGGGATGACTGGCCCGCCGCTCTCGCCCGCCGCTTCGATAACTCCACTTTCCGCGCGGGGGTACTGCGCCAGGTGCAACCGCAGGTCAAGGATGCGGTCAAGGTTGGCTTTCCGGCGGTGCTGGGCATGGAGGCGCACGCCGAGGTATTGCGCGAGTTGGAGGCGGGCCTGGGCTGCCCCGTCTTCGAGATTCCCACCCTGCCGTCCAGCCCGACCGGGACGCGGCTGAGCAATGGCCTGCGTCGCTGGCTGCTGCGTCACCGGGCGCGGGTGCAGATCGGGCACGCCGTCGTGCGCGGCATTGTGGAGGGCGGGCGTTGCACCGGCGTCGAGGTCGGCGCGTTGGGCCACACCAATCCCTTCTACGCCGACGCCTTCATCCTGGCGACGGGCGGCCTGTACAACGGCGGCATCCAGAGCGACGAGACGGGCCGCCTGTGGGAGCCAATCTTCGGCTTCCCCGTCAGCGGGCCGGGGGGCGAGGGGCGCGAGGCGTGGTAC
>JAGPFT010000228.1 GCA_018056405.1 Anaerolineae bacterium | reverse complement strand
CCTCTCCACACGCGGAGAGGGGACTGAGCCAGATACTTACTCCCCCTCTCCGTATATGGAGAGGGGGCCGGGGGGTGAGGTCTGCAACCGATCTCTGCACCTGCCCCCAAATCCGAATGCACCCCCTTTCCTCCGGCTCTTGCACCTGCTCATGAACCGGCGGATAATACTAGTAAGCCGTGTACAAAGCCGCCCCGTCGCCGAGCCATCAGGAGCAAGGAGCGCAAGCGTGAAATCAGCAGCCGAGCGAACCGTCGAAGCACTCACCTGGGCAGCCGTCGTCATCTGGCTGGGCTTCGCCCTGGTCGCGCACCTCCTGGGCTATGTCTGGCTGGTGGTGCTGGTGCTCAGCATCATCCTGCTTAGCTCCGCCATCTACCAGCGCACGCACGGCTGGCACACCTCGCTGTCCATCTGGGTCTTCGGCGTGTGGATGGCCGTGTTCAGCATGTTGGAGATCGTGAGTATGCTGATCGGGGCGATGGGCAACGGCGAGGGCCTCCACATTGATCTGTGGGTCTACCTGGGCGTGGCCCTGGTCTCGATGGGCCTGGCGGTCATCTTCCGCATGATCAACCCGAACGCGCTGATGAGTGAGGCCGAGGCTGCCGGGCGGCGCGGACGGCGTTATGAGGGCGATCCGCGCCCCTACGTGCCTCGCCATGTCGTCGAGGAGTCCAGCGCCGCCTACCTGCCCACGCCGCAGGAACGCGCTGAGCGCGGTTACGGGCGCGCCCGCCGCGAGGAGCCTCGGTCCGAGGAGCGTCCGGGCGGCTACGCGGGGGCTGACGAGTACGCCTATGGCGAAGACCAGCAGGCAGCCCGCCCCCGCCGCGACCACTACTTCAGGCCGCCTGGCTACGAGCGCCAGCCCACCACTTCCGACCAGGATGTTTATCAGGAGCCATACGAGCGGCGCGCCGATTACCGCTATGCCAGCAGCGAGCCACCCTACGCGCCCGCCGAGGAAGCGCACTACGGCGAGCCAGAGCCTTACGTGCAGGACGCGGGGTATGCGGCAGACAGGCAGGCTCCCTACGCGCCGGGGCCAGACTACGCGAGCGCTCCGGCGGATGGCTACGCTGCGCGCGCGCCCCGGCGTCCTGATGATCGCCGTCGTGCTGTGCGCCAGCCGGTCCGCCCACCGCGCCCAGCCGAAGCGCCCTCCGACTTGCAGGCGCGCATTGACGACATCATCCGTCGCAGCCGCGAGCGGCGCAACGTGCCGCCCGAAGACCTGCCTTACTGAGCGGGCGCTGAGCGACGGCTTTCTGGCCTTTGGGGTGAGCTTGCCACTGATCACAGCCGAAACGCCCTGACGTTTGTACAGGAGAGCCGTCCATGACACTGACACAATTGCTGCAAGCCATAGACAGTCTCACCGCCGAAGAACTACAGGAATTGCGAGAGCACCTTGAGCAGCGCTAACGTGCAGCCGCAGCGGAAACGCTCGTCCGGGCGCTGGATGACCTGCGCGAAGGACTGAGTGACGCTGATCTCGCGCGGCTGGAATGGGCGATGAACGTGGAGGTCGTGCAGAAGGCTGAGCGTTCCACATGGCAGATGTGACCATCGGCTGTAGCCGATCTACCACCTGATGGGTGCGTGCAAAGGCCATCAGCGATTCGCTCGACGCGGGGCATTGACCTCACCCCCAGCCTCGCTGCGCTCGGCTTGCCCCCTCTCCGCTGCGGAGAGGGGGTGGCGAGGCGCGCCAGCGCCGAGCGGGGGTAAGGTAAACGGGGGCGCGACAAACTGCCTGACAGAGTTTGTCCACACCCGATCCACCTGAGGTCTCGTCGCGCAGCCCCTGGCGCGCTATCATCAGACCTGAGTTCGCTGCGTGGCGCAATCCGCGCCTGCGCGCCGCGAGTGGGGAAGATTGCCTGTGTCTATGGATTTGCCACCTGTCACGAGTCCCCCCTGGAGCGACACTGCCAAGCGCTTGATCGCGCTGACCGTGCTGGTTGTGCTCTTCCTGTTCGCCCGTCAGGTTGATGCCGTTGCCTGGTACGCGATCATCATTTCGGTGATTCTGGCCTACCTGCTGTCGCCAGTGGTCACTTTCTTCGAGCGCCGGCTCAAGCTGATCCCCAACCGCGAGACGCGGCGCTCGCTGAGCGTGCTGCTCACCTGGTTGATGGTGCTCAGCCTGATCGGGCTGGTGATCTGGCTCATCGTCCCGGCGACCGTCAAGCAGGCGCGCGAGTTCGCCGACGATTTGCCGGACCTGCTCGAAGACACGCAGAACGACCTCAAGTCTGTGCTGGGCCGTCCGATCACCATCGGCAATTTCACGCTCGTGCCCTGGGACGAGCTAGAGCGTCTGTTCGCCCGTGAAGACGGCGAACAGACAGGGGATGTCAGCAGCGCCCTGCAGGGTGCCGTGCTGTCGCTGGCCGACCCGGCGCTGGGCGTGGTGGGAAGCGCGGTCTCTTTCCTGGTCACCACTGTCTTTGTGTTGATCATGCTCTTTTACCTGATGCGCGACGGGCCGATGTTCGCGGCTGGTCTGATCGGGGCCGTGCCGGAGAGCTATCAGGGCGACGCGCGGCGGCTACTGCACGAGTTGGGGCTGGTCTGGAGCGCCTATCTGCGCGGGCAGGTCGCGCTCAGCCTGATTATGACCGTGGTCGTCTACCTGGTGTCATTAGGCTTGGGCCTGCCCCAACCGCTGTTGCTGGGGCTGGTCGCCGGGTTTTTGGAGTTCATCCCCAACCTGGGGCCGGCGCTGGCGCAAATCCCGGCGCTGCTTTTTGCGCTGACCACCGACAGCGCGACGATCCCCGCTCTGGACGCCGGCATCGTATACGCGGTCATCGTCTCCGCCACTTACATCCTCGTGCAGAATCTTGAGGCGGTGTTCCTCGTGCCGCGCGTGTTGGGCAGCAGCCTCGACCTGCACCCCTTTGTCGTGCTGGTCGCCATCCTTGTTGGCGCGAGCCTGGCCGGGGTGTTGGGCGTGGTGCTGGCCGCGCCAACGGTGGCCACGATGCGCCTGTTCGTGCGCTACCTGCGCGTCAAGCTGCTGGATGAGGAGTACATGCCAGCGGCGCACCCCGTCGCCGCTGGGCAGCACAGCCTGGTCTATCGCCTGATGCACTATTTCCTCAGCCGGCGCTACCCTATCCTGCCCGCCGAGCCGTTCGACGAGTCGTCCCCCGCCGCGCACGAGAAGGCGTGATGAGCCAGAACCTCGCTAACCTGGCCCTGCGCTTCGCGCCGCCGAGCGCCGCCGTGCGTTCGCGGAATAAAGTATCAGCGCAGAGGCGCAGAGCGCGCGGAAAAGCGCAAAGAATCTTCACGATTCCCCTCAGCAGTTCTCCTCTGCGCCCTCCGCATCTCTGCGGTTCGGAATCTCTTGCCCCCTAAAGGACGATGCACCCTGGACAATTTGCGGCGCTGCGGCGACAATTAGCGTCACTTCGACCTGAGAAAAGGAGCATCTTCCACCTATGACGAATAACGGCGATATGACCGAAATCCCGATCGACACCCTGGCTGAGACCGAGAACTACACCGTCTGGAGCGCAGTGGAACCGGACGGTGAGAAGACCTTCCACATTGAGCTAGGCCCGGTGACCGCCCACTTCTTCACCGAGGAATGGGCCGAGTTCCTCGACATGATCCGCGAGGCCATCGCGGACGAAGAAGCAGACAGCAAGGACGATGTGGAAGTCGAGCTGGACTGGGGCACGCTCTACTTCGCGCGCGAGGAGTGGGACGAATTCGTCCAGCTCATCGAATCGCTCCAGGCGTAGCAGCACTAATGGATGAGACAATCAGAAATGGCATGGTTTTCGTAGGGGCGTATGGCCATACGCCCCTACCGGGCGCAGCAAGCAGCGCCCCTACCTCCGGCCACCTTTGATTGCGTTCTCCATAAGGGCGGGCGTACCATAGCCCGCCCCTTTCGTTAGGGAAGCTGACCGGTTACATTTACTCTTACTCACCCTATGTTCATCGCGCAGACCTTCCGCTCTCTGGCCGGGCCGCAGGGCCGCGCGACCCTCGACTGGCTGGCGACGTGCGACCTGAGCGACGCGCAGACGTTGCCTCTGTTGGACGCCCTGCGCCGCGATCTGCCCCCCGACCTGGCCGCCGCCGCCCTGACCCTGGCCCGCCTGCGCGCTCGCGCTGCCGCCAAGTTCAGCCGGGCGGAGGCCATGTTCTTCGCGGCGGACGCGCTCGAACAGGCCAGCGGCGAGACCGTCAGCGCGTGGCGGGCGCGCCGCTTCGCTGAGAACGGCTACGCGCGGATCGCCGACCTGGGCTGCGGCATCGGCGGGGATGCGCTGAGCCTGGCTGCGCTACCGGACGTGCGCATCACCGGGCTGGACTGCGACCCGCTGCGCCTGGCCCTGGCCCGCGCCAACCTGGCCGCTTACGGGCGGGCGGCGGATTGGGTGCGCGCCGACCTGCGGGATCCGCTCCCGCTGCACGGGGTGCGCGCCGCCTTCTTCGACCCGGCGCGGCGGGCCGGCGAACGGCGATTGTTCTCCGTCCGCGACTACCTGCCGCCGCTTGACGTGATCGCCGGCTGGCGCTTCGACGCGCTGGCAGTCAAGCTGGCCCCAGGCGTAGCCCTGGACGAATTAGTGCCGCACACCCGCGCCGGGGCCGGCGTTGAGTTCGTCAGCGCGGGCGGCGAGTTGAAAGAAGCCGTGCTGTGGCGCGGCGAACTGGGCTTCGCTGGGCGCTGCGCCTCGCGCGCCGACGCCGGGGAGACGTTGGGGCCGAGGGGCGTGCCACCGCCGCCGCTGTCGGCTCCGCGCGCCTACCTGGTCGAGCCAGACCCATCGATCATCCGCGCCGGGCTGCTCGGCGAACTGGCCGTGCACCTGGGTGTCGCCCTGTACCGCCTGGACGAGTCCATCGCCTACCTCACCGGCGACGATCCGCCGCCCTCTGGCTGGGCGCGCACGTGGAGGGTGCTGGCCTGGATGCCGTTTCAGCTTAAGCGGCTGCGCGCCGCGCTGCGCGAGCGGGGCATTGGTCGCGTCACTGTCAAGAAGCGCGGCAGCCCCCTGTCGCCGGAAGAAGCCATCCGCCTGCTGAAGCTCGACGGCGGCGGCGAGGAGGCTATCGTCGTGCTGACCCAGGTCGCCGGGCGGCACAGCGCCCTGATCTGCGCACAGAACACAGCGCCGCCCCCTGACAATTGAGCGCTGACTGCCGACCGCCAATGGCTGACGGCTAACCGCTGCTCACCAGGAGCTTTCAATGAACCTGATCACACTGCTGGACTGGGTGCTGTTTGTGGGGGGACTGCTTGGCTTCGTAGGGACGCTGCGCGGCTGGCGCTTCTTCATGAACGCGCAGCGTATGGAGACGCTGATCAGGGTGCTCGGCGAGAGCAGGGTGCGGGCGCTCGTCGCCGGCCTCTACCTGCTGCTGGGGCTGCTGGGTGCGCGCCACGTGTTCGGCGTCTGAGAGACCCTTTGCGAAGTTGTTCCCCCCCACCCCAAACCCCTCCCCCACAGGAGGTCAGGGGCGAACAGGCATTGAG
>JAGPFT010000227.1 GCA_018056405.1 Anaerolineae bacterium | reverse complement strand
GGCGTATTGCGATACGCCCCTACGGGGGCGCGTCCGGCGAGTCATCGGCCAACCTCGCCTACCTCATTTGCCGGGGGTCCGCGAACGAGTTGTCAGGCAGTTGTCGAAGGCCCCCATCCCCCGACCCCTTCCCCCAGCAAAGCTAGAGGAAGGGGCAAGCGGCTTGCCAGATCGTCCCCCCTCTAGCTTCGCTGGAGGGGGAATTGAGGGGGGAGGCGTTCAGCGAGCATTCCCGGACCTCCCCTGGCGACAGGTTGTTCGTGGACCCATTTGCCGGTCGCCCATTGCACCGAACACCTGTTCGCGCTAGACTAGGGACATCAGCGACAGCAACGGGAGCGATGGCCGATGGCAAAAACGCACGTTTACTACGAGTGCCAGACCTGCGGGCGGCGCTCGCCGCGTTATATGGGCAAATGCCCCGGCTGCGGCGAGTACAACACCATGATCGAGCTGGTCGAGGAGCCGGAGCCGCCTCCCGTCGCCGCGCGCAAAGGGGGCGTTCCGCGCTCGCAGCCGCAGCGCCTGAGCGATGTCGCCGCCGACAGCGAGGAGCGCTACCCGGTGCCCGTCGAGGAGCTTTCGCGCGTGCTGGGCGGCGGGCTGGTGCCGGGCAGCGTGGTGCTCGTCGGCGGCGACCCCGGCATCGGCAAGAGCACGCTGCTGCTGCAAGTCGCCGCGCTGATGGATCAGGTCGCCGGGCCGGTGCTCTACGTCAGCGGCGAGGAGAGCGAACGCCAGATCAGGATGCGCGCCGAACGGCTGGGTCTCTCAGCGCAACAGGTCTACCTGGTCACCGAGACGGAGATGGACGCCATCCTCGCTCATGTGGAGCAGATCAAGCCGCGCCTCCTGATCGTAGACTCGATCCAGACGACCTACTTCGAGGGCAAGGCAGCGGCGGCGGGCAGCGTCAGCCAGGTGCGCGACTGCGCCGCCCAACTGCGCGAGCTGGCCAAGAGCAGCGGGATCGCCGTCTTCCTGGTCGGCCATGTGACCAAAGAGGGCATCATCGCCGGGCCGCGCGTGCTGGAGCACATCGTGGACACAGTGCTCTATCTGGAGGGTGACCGCTTCCAGGCGTACCGCCTGCTGCGTAGCGTCAAGAACCGCTTCGGCCCGACGAACGAAGTCGGCGTCTTCGAGATGCGCGATCGCGGCCTGATCGAGGTCGCCAACCCGTCGGAAGTGTTTATCGCCGAGCGCGTGGTCAACGCGCCGGGCAGCGCCATCGCCGTCACGCTGGAAGGCACGCGCCCCCTGCTCATCGAAGTGCAGGCGCTGGCCAGCCAGACCGTCTACCCAAACCCGCGCCGCACGGCCAATGGCGTTGACCCCAACCGCATGTTGCTGATCACCGCCGTGCTCACCCAGCGCCTGGGCATCAAGCTCTACGAGAAAGACATCTTCGTCAATGTGATCAGCGGCCTGAAGATTGACGAGCCGGCGGCAGACCTGGCCATCGCCGTGGCCATTGCGTCCAGCGTGCGCGACAGGCCGGTCTATGCGGACATGGCTTTCGTCGGCGAGATCGGCCTCAGCGGGGAATTGCGCGCCGTCAGCCAGACCTCGCTGCGCGTGCGCGAGGCGGCCAAGTTGGGCTTCAAGCAGGTGATGGTGCCGCGCACACACCGCCGCGACGAAACCCCGCCCGATGGCGTTACGCTGCTGCCCGTGCGCACCCTCGGCCAGGCGCTCGACCAGGCGCTGCGGGCCGAAGAGCGCAGCAGCCCTTAGCAGGGGACGGCAGACCGTGACCGCACCCTACGTGATGGGCATTGACGGCGGCGGGAGCCGCCTGCGCGTCGCCGTGCTGGCCCGCGACCTGACCATCCTCGGCGAAAGCCAGGGGCCAACGGCCAGCCCGGTCGTCGCCGGGCCGGACGCCGCCGCCGAGACCATTCGCGCCGGGATGCGCGCGGCGCTCGCCGCCGCTGGCGTGCGCCCGCAGCAGATCGCCGCCGTTGGCATTGGCATCGCCGGGGCGCTGCCGCGCTACTCCGAAGGCTGGCTGCGCGAGGTCGTGGCCGCTGTGCTGCCCGGCGCGGTCGTCGTGCCCAGCATAGACTACGAGATCGCGCTGGTCGGCGCGCTCGGCGAGCGATGCGGAGTCCTGGTACTGTCTGGCACCGGCTCGCTGGCCTACGGGATCAACGCGGCGGGCGAGTCGGCCCTGGTTGGCGCGTGGGGCTACCTGATTGACGACGGCGGCAGCGGCTACTGGCTCGGCCAGCAGGCGCTGCAGGCGCTGGCCCGCGCTGCCGACGGGCGCGCCCCTGCCACCACACTGACTCGCGCCGTCCTGGACGCGCTGAGCCTGCGCGAGCCGCTCGACCTGGTGCCCTGGCTGTATCAGCCCCGCGCGCCGCGCACCCGCGACGTGGCGGCGCTGGCTCCGCTGGTGCTGGCTCACGCCGAAGCGGGCGATGCCGTTGCCCGGCGCATCGTCGCCGACGCCTGCGCCGAACTCACCCTGGCCGCGCACACCGTCATGCAGCGGCTCAACCTGGCCGCACCGCGCATCGCTTTCGCCGGCGGGCTACTCAGCGCGCCGAACCCGCTGAGCACTGCCGTGTGCGCCGCGCTCGGCCTCAGCGCCCTGCCCCAGCCACGCCATACGCCGGTAGTGGGCGCGGGGCTGCTGGCCCTGGCTGCCTGCACGCCTTGACCGTCCCCCTCATTCACCTATTCACTGGAGAGATTTCATGCTCACCGAAGGACGCAATCCACGCACCGAGCGCATTGACACCCTGTCCACGCTGGACATGCTGCGCGCCATCAACGCGGAGGACACAACCGTTGCCGGGGCGGTGGGGCGAGCGCTGCCGGCCATCGCGCGGGCAGTGGACGCCATCGCCGAACGTCTGCGCGGCGGCGGGCGTGTGTTCTATGTGGGCGCGGGATCGAGCGGGCGCGAAGCCCTGACCGACGCCATTGAGTGGGAGCCGACCTTCAGCGTCGCGCCGGACACGGTACGGGTGATTCTAGCCGGGGGTGAAGCGGCCTTCGGGCGCTCGATCGAGGACGCCGAAGACGACGCCGGAGCCGGCCGCGCCGCAGTCGAGGCGGTGGGCGTGAGCGAACGCGATGTGGTGGTGGGCATCGCCGCCAGCGGGCGGACGCCCTTCGTCGTCGGCGCGCTCGAAGCGGCGCGCGACCTGGGCGCGACGACCGTCGCCATCGCCTGCAACGAGCCGGCCCCGATCCTGGCCCTGGCCGACATCCCCATTGCCGTGATCACCGGGCCGGAGGTGATCAGCGGCTCCACGCGCCTGAAGGCGGGCACCGCCCAGAAGATGGTGCTCAACATGCTCAGCACGGGCAGCATGATTCGCCTGGGCAAGGTCTACGGCAACCTGATGGTGGACGTGAAGGTGGGCAACAGCAAGCTGGCTGCGCGCACCCGGCGCATCGTCCGCCAGATCACTGGCATCAGCGAGGAAGAGGCCGCCCGCCTGCTGGCCGAGGCCGATCAGCAGGCGAAGGTGGCGATTGTCATGGCCGTGCGCGGCGTCGGCGCGGACGCAGCGCGCGCCCTGCTCGACGCGGCGGAGGGCCGGCTGCGCGCGGTGATCGGCGACCTGCCGCTGCACGAGGTGTGAGAGAGAGGGTCATTGGTGATTGGTTGTTGGTAGGCGCCGCTCTGCTGCACCCTGGTTTACCTCACCCCCGCTCGGCCTACTGACGCGAGCCTCGCCGCCCCCTCTCCAAGGTGGGGAGGGGGCAAATCGAGCGCAGCGAGGCTCGGCGTGAGGTAAAACCTCGCAACGCCCTGAGCGAGAGGAGACTTCCGAACTCTGCTTGATGGCTATTCTGTCGCGCGCTCAACCAACAACCCAATAACCAACAACTAGGAGCCTTCCCCTTGTTCCAGGCGCAGCAGGTCGTCCCACGTCTCACGGCGACGGATCACCCGCCAGGAGTCTCCCTCGACCAGCACCTCCGCCGGACGGGTGCGCAGGTTGTAATTGGAAGCCATCGCCATGCCATAAGCGCCAACAGTGAGCACGGCCAGCCGGTCGCCGGCGCTCAGCGGCGGCAAAAGCGCCGCCCGGTGCAGCACGTCAGCGGACTCGCAGACCGGCCCGGTGACGACCGCCGGCGTCGGTTCGCCCGCTGGCTCCTCCAGCGGCACGACCTCGTGCACGGCCCCGTACAGCGCCGGACGCAGCAGATCGGTCATGCTGCCATCGGTGATGATGAAGCGCCGCCCGCCCTGCTCCTTGACGTACAGCACCGTCACCAGCAGAACGCCCGCGTCGGCGACCAGGGCACGCCCCGGCTCAATGAGCACCTGCCAGCCCGCCAGCAGCGGGGCCAGCGCCCGCGCAAAGTCGTCCGGCGCGGGAACCTGGTCGTCTGCTGTATAGCGCACCGGGAACCCGCCGCCGATGTTGAGCGTCCGCACGTCCGGGTGGGGCGCAGCGACGGCCTGGGCCGCCCGCACCGCCGCGACGGTCTCGGCCACGTCCCCAAGCTGACTGCCGATATGCACGTGAATGCCCGCCAGATGCAGGTGGGGATACGCGCCGCGCTCGTCGAGCAGCGCGCTGGCGTCGGCGGCGGGCAGGCCGAACTTGGCCCCCAGGTGCCCGGTGGCAATGTGCTCGTGCGTCTGGGCGCGGATGCCGGGGTTGAGGCGCAGCGCCACCTGGGGCCGCGCCCTATGCTCACCCGCCAGCCTGTCGAGCAGACGTAGCTCGTCGCGGCTTTCCACATTGAACCAGCCGATGCCAGCGTCCAGCGCGTAGGCGATTTCAGCGGCGGTCTTGCCCACGCCGGCGAAAACGATGCGCGCCGGATCGACCCCCGCCGCTAACGCCCGCGCGATCTCGCCCGCACTCACCGCGTCCATGCCCAGGCCGGCCTGGCGCAGCAGGCGGACAACGGCCAGGCTGGGGTTCGCTTTCAGGCTATAGTGGATGGACGCGCCGAGCGGGGCGAAGGCACGCCGCAGCCGTTCGACGTTGTGCCGGATGCGCGCCGCGCTGTAGACGTAGAGCGGCGTACCGGCTGCATTGGCAATGGCATTCAGGAGCACGCCATCACAGCATAGAGCGCCGCCGGCATAGTGAAACGAATCGCTGAGCACGAGTCCCTCCTTCGATGGGGCCGATCAGTCTGCGCGCCCGGCGCGACGTGCATTTCAGTTCTGGGGCAAAGCATCACCGCAGAGGCGCAGAAGTAAACTCATGGAGAACGCAATCAAAGGTAGCCGGAGGTAGGGGCGCTGCTTGCTGCGCCCGGTAGGGGCGTATTGCAATACGCCCCTACGAAAACCATGCCATTTCTGATTGTCTCATCCATCAGGAAAACTTTGCGAAATCTAGAGGCTGTTATGCACTTTGGCAGGTGGGCAGTCCCCGTGCTGGCCCCCCATCCTCGGTCCTTCCCCCACAAGGGGGGAAGGACAAAGCCCGTCCTTGCCCCTTCCCTCCGCTTGCGTGGGGGAAGGGGTCGGGGGATGGGGGGTCTCTACCCGGCAGAAGTGCATAACACGCTCTAGGCGGGCTTGCGC
>JAGPFT010000226.1 GCA_018056405.1 Anaerolineae bacterium | reverse complement strand
GATCGCTGCATGTCGAGTACATCGCGCGCAGCCGCCACGCCCACAAACGTCGCCAGCAGCGCAACGCCCTCATCAGCGCCGTGGTCGGCGTGATCGTCGCCCTGCTGGTGCTGTCGCTGATCCTGTTCGTGCGCGCCGAGGACGCTCGCCAGCAAGCCGACGCCAACGCCGAAGAAGCCGTTCAGGCTCGCCTGGCCGCCGAAGACGCGCGCAATACCTCGCAGGCCATCGGCCTGGCCGCGCAAGCCCAGCTTGAGCTGTTCGGCGCGTACCCGGAGCGCGGTGTGCTGCTGGCCCTCGAAGCCCTGGATCGGCTGCCTTACGTCTGGCAGGCCGACCGCGCGCTGGGCACAGCGGTGCAGTCCAGCCGGGCGCGGCGCATCCTGGCCGCGCACAGCGGGGCGGTGCTGCGCGCGGTCTGGTCGCCGGACGGGACGCAGATCGCCACGGCCAGCGCCGATAACAGCGTCGCCCTGTGGGAGGCGGCGAGCAGCCCGCAACCCACCCGACGGCTGGTCGGGCACACGGGGTCCGTCTCCAGCGTCGCCTGGTCGCCGGACGGCGCGCGCCTGGTCACCGGCAGTTGGGATCGCACCGCCCGCGTCTGGGATGCGGCGACCGGCAACCCGCTGCTCGCGCTGGTCGGGCACACCGACTGGGTGATTGACGTCACCTGGTCGCCGGACGGGACGCAGATCGCCACGGCCAGCGCCGACAATACCGTGCGCCTGTGGGACGCGCTCACTGGCGCGCCGCTGCGCACCCTGAGTGGGCACACCGCCTGGGTCAACGGCATTGCCTGGTCGCCGGACGGGACGCAGATCGCCACGGCCAGCGCCGACAATACCGTGCGCCTGTGGGACGCGGCCAGCGGCGAGGCGCTTGCTGTGCTCGAAGGGCACAGCGCCGCCATCAACCGCGTCGTCTGGTCGCCGGATGGGACGCGCCTGGCCAGCGCGAGCAACGACGAGACGGCCATCGTCTGGGATGCGGCGACGGGCGCGCCGATCACCGTCCTGGCCGGGCACATCAGCGCGGTCATGGCGGTGGCTTGGTCGCCGGACGGGACGCGGCTTGCTACCGCCGGGCGCGACCGCGCGGTCTACGTGTGGGACGCGGTGAGCGGGCAGCGTCTCTTCGCCGCCAGCGGGCACGCCGACGATGTGAACGATGTCGCCTGGGGGCCGGACGGATCGTACCTGCTCACTGCCGCCGCCGACGCGACCGCTCGCCTGTGGGATGCCTCGCCCGGCGACGCGCTGCACACGCTGGCGCATGGCGATTGGGTCAACGGCGCGGCATGGAGCGCAGATGGATCGCACGTCCTCACCTGGTCGCGCGATGGCACCGCGCGCCTGTGGGACGCGGCAACCGGCGCGCTCCTGCTGACGCTGAGCGGGCACAGCGATTGGGTCAGCGGCGCGGCGTGGAGTCCTGACGAAACGCGCCTTCTCACCTGGTCGTGGGACAGCACTGCGCGCATCTGGGACGCGGCGAGCGGGGCGCCCCTGCTCACCCTGACGCACCAGGGACGGGTCAACGGCGGGCGCTGGAACGCGGATGGGACGCGCATCCTCACCTGGGCAAACGACGGCCAGACGCGCGTCTGGGACGCGGCGAGCGGGGCGCAGTTGTTGGCCGTGACCGACCTGGTTACCGACATCACCGGCGCAGCCTGGTCGCCGGACGAGACGCGGCTGATCACCGCCGCCCGCCGTTCCGCCCGCGTGTGGGACATCAGCGGGCCGGTGCCGGAAGAGGTGCTGCTGCTGAGCGGGCACACCGGTACGGTCGAGTTCGCAGCCTGGACAGGGGACGGGGCGCGCCTGATCACCGCCGCGCGCGACGGCACCGTGCGCCTGTGGGATGCGGCGACGGGTGGCGAGATCATGGTATTATCGGCGCATGAGGGCGCGGTGACAGGCGTCTTCCCTTCGCCGGATGGAGCCGCCCTGCTGACCAGTGGCGACGACGGCACAGCCAAAGTCTGGGACATGGCGACGGGCGCGCTGCAGGTGACGCTGGCCGGGCACACCGACGCTGTTACCGCGGGGGCCTGGTCGCCGGACGGATCGCGCATCCTCACCGCCAGCGAGGATCGCACGGCGCGCCTGTGGGACGCGGCGACCGGCAATGAGCTGCTCGTGCTCAGCGGGCACAGCGATGGCCTGCGCAGCGTCGCCTGGTCGCCGGACGGCGTGCACAGCGTCACCGCCAGCAGCGACCGCAGCGCGCGCATCTGGCTGACCTGGCAGACGACCGCCGACCTGATCGCTTACGCCAACGCCTGCTGCCGCGTCCGCGATCTGACGATGAGCGAACGCGCGCAGTTTAACCTGGAGCAATGAGGAGGTTGTTGGTCATTGGCTGTGGGTGCGTGCAAAGGTTGTCAGCCACTCGTTTGCTGTGGAAGCATGGACCTCACCCCCAGCCTCACTACGTTCGGCTTGCCCCCTCTCCACGTTGGAGAGGGGGCGGCGAGGCCCGCGTCAGCGGGCCGAGCGGGGGTGAGGTAAACCAGGGCGCAGCGAAGCAGCGCCTGGTAGGGGCGTATTGCAAATGGCCCCTACGAAAACCATGCCATTTCTGATTGTCTCATCCATAATCTGACATTGTTAAGGTTATAAGTTGTTGGTCACAGCGGCCATCAGCCAGTGATACAGCGCACTGCCAGCAAGGTAGATACGTGGTCTGATCACCGACAACCGACAACTGATCACTCCCAACAACCAATAACCAACCACCAATAACCAATGGCCACTGCCAACCATGAACAATGATCTCACCCAACAAGCAGCCGCCTGGCTCGATGCCGGCGAAGCCGTCGCCCTGGCGACCATCGTGCGCATTCGCGGATCGTCGGCGCAACCGCTCGGCGCGCGCATGGTCATGACCAGCGACGACCGCTTCGTCGGGGCGGTCAGCGGCGGCTGCGTGGAGACCGACGTCTACGAGGCGGCGTGCGACGTGCTGGCCGGCGACGGCCCGTTGATGCTGCACTACAAGCACGTCGAGAACCCGCTGGTCGAGATCGGCCTGAACTGCGACGGGCAGATTGACGTGCTCGTCGAGCGGCTGGATCGCGCCCTGCTCGATCTGCTCAGCGCGCCGCCCACGCGCGTCCTCGTCACCCTGTGCGCGCCCAACGAGCCGCTGCACCCGCGCCCCTTGCACGCCCACGTCCTGCCCGACAACACGGCGTCCGCTCCCCTGCCGGAAGCGGTGCTGGGCGACGCGCTGGCCACGCTGGAGTCCGACCTGCCGCAGACAATCACCTACGCGGATGGGCGCATCGCCCTGCTGGAGCCGGCCCTACCCCCGCCCACGCTGCTCATCTTCGGCGGGGAGCAGATCGCCGTGCCGCTGGTGCGCTTCGCCCGATTGCTGGGCTTCCGCACGGTGGTGACGGACGCGCGCCCGGCCTTCGCCACCCGCGAAAAGCACCCCGACGCCGACGAGGTGCTGGCCCTCTGGCCGGCGGAGGTCGTGGCCCGCGTCGGTGTGAGCCGGCGGACGTATGCCGTCTCGCTCAACCACGAGCCGCGCTTCGAGGATGCCATGTTGCGCGCCCTGGCCGGACGACCGCTCGCCTACCTGGGAGCCATCGGCAAGCCACAGCGTGCCGTCGAGCGCGCCGAGCGCGCTCAGGCCGCCGGGCTGGACCTGGCCCAGCTTCCACCCATTCACACACCGGTGGGGCTGGACCTGGGCGGCAAGTCGGCGGAGGAGATCGCGCTGAGCATCATCGCCGAGGTCATCGCCGTGAAGAATGGGCGTCCCGGCGGGATGACGGCGGGTTAACAGACCCTAGATTTCGCTGCGGGATTGCGGTATCATAGCCGCCTTGCACCAGGCGCATGGCGGATTGCGGAGCGCGAAGATTCGCGGTAGGAGCGGGGCGGGTTTCGAAAACCCGCCCCTACAAACCCAGGCCCGCCTGGAACACAAAATGCGCCCCCTGCAACCATTGAGCGTTCGAGGAAGCAGACGATGAAGGTCATACTCAAAGAGTACGTCTACAAGCACGGGGTCGCCGGCGACGTGGTGACTGTGGCCGATGGATTCGCCCGCAACTACCTGATCCCCCGTGGCTTGGCGATCAAGGCGACGCCGGGCGCGCTGCGTGAAAACCAGCACCTGATCAAGCAGGCAGCCCAGCGCCGCGAAGAACTGCGCAGCATGGAGCACGAGGCCGCGCAGAAGATTCACGGCGTGGAACTGGTCTTCGGCGTCAAGGCGGGCAAGAACCGCAAGCTGTACGGCTCGATCACCACCCGTGACATCGCCCAGGCCCTGCTGGAAAAGACCGGCGTGGACATCAACCGCCGGCGCATCAGCGAGCGCCCGTTGCGCGAGCTGGGCGTGCACGAAGTCCCAGTGCGCATCGCCGCCCATGTCTCTCCTGTGTTGCGCGTCGTCGTCATCCGTGAAGAAGAAGTCCCTGCGTACCTGGCGGGCCAGCAGGTCGCCAGCCTGGTCGAAGAACAGACCTTCACGGCGGTCGAAACAGAAGAAGCTGTTGAAGCGGGCGAAGCTGCCGAGCCTGAGCCGGCAGGCGAAGCCGAACCCCCAGGCGAGTCGGCGGAGTAGACCGTGTCCACACGGTCGCCTTGAATGCGCGCTGACGAATCGAGTGCTGGCACAGCGATTGATCTGATTGGTTTTGTGACGCGCCATCTGGCCTGTGCACAGTGCCATGCTGCCTACACGCCCTCTGATGTGCGTGTGACGCAGCACGAGCACGACGAATGGTCGTTGATGGCAACCTGTCCGGCGTGCAGCGCGCAGCGCGTGATCACCGCCTATGACGAGTTGCCGTACTTGCGGCTGGATGGCCCGCACGGCCCGTTCCTGCCGCCTCTCTCTGCGCTCGACGTGGCGGAGTGGCGGGCTTTCCTCAGCCGGTTCAGAGGGGACATGATCGATCTGCTGGCCGAGGACTGAGCGCGCCGCTTTCAGAGAAATGCACAAGCGGGTGAATTTGACGATCACCCGCTTTTTGTTATAGTCGGCGGTGCGATTCTCCCCCATCATGTGTCAGGGGCGAACGGCACGCAGGAAGTTATGAAGACGGCGTTTTGTTTACCTCACCTCCGCTTGGCGCTAACGCGCCTCGCCGCTCCCTCTCCGCCGCGGAGAGGGGGCAAGCCGGGCGCAGTGAGGCTGGGGGTGAGGTAAACTCCTGAGAGCCGCTGCAAACCACAGATATTCCTGATGCCTGGCCGTCCCCAAACTACCTGTCTGGGAGTATGCCGGCGTGAGCGATGCACAAGCTCTGGGCCAGCGTCTGCGCGAGGCCCGCGAAGCCAAAGAGCTGTCCCTGGCCGATGTTGAGCAGGGGACTCGTATTCGCCTCAAGTACCTGGAGGCACTGGAACTGGGCGACTACGCCAGCATGACGCCCGTCCAGGCGCAGGGCTTCCTGCGCAACTATGCGCGCTTCCTGGGGCTGGACCTGGAGCTGTTGCTGCGCGAGCTGGAGAGCGAGCAAGCCCCTCACCGGCGGCGCAAGGGGCCGCGCCTGCCGGGT